>CAMMYU010000156.1:0-13595 GCA_946528545.1 uncultured Ruminococcus sp. | reverse complement strand
CTGTGCATCAGATGCGCCGTCCAGATTTTCGTCAGATTGCCTAAATTCGACGCAGGCTTGCAAGCGAAGTTCACTTCGCTTTATGCAACGTCAAGGAGAATTTGGGTAATATGACGGATAAGCGGGTCGTCAAGCAGGCTTGACACGGCAGATGATGTGCAAAGGCGTTAGCCGCGGGTCGTGCAGTGTTGCCTTAATCTATTTTAACACACCATTGCGTCCTTGTCAAGAAATAAAGCTCCGTTCACACGAACAGAGCTTTATTATCTATATAAGCTTATCAGCTATAAACTTTTTTAATACAAGGTCTATACTTCCGCTAACTTCAAACACCCGAACTCCACGGCTGATAAGATATGCCGCTGCTCCCTCTCCGATTTTCTGTACCAGGACTGCATCACAGTCCGAAAGAAGCTCTATGATTTTATCAAAACGAGTTGTATTATGACCAAGTGTTTGCTGACAGACTGCAACTGCATCTCGAACCTCCAAAGGTTCATAATTATCAGTTCCAAGCTTGTAGATGTTGAAAAATTTAGCATGACCGAAATGCTCATTTACAGTGAAGCCGTCAGTTGTTGCAACTGCTATCAGTGCCATAGTATCGCTCCTTATTTATATGCTGCAAGTGCTGTGTTATAAATGTCCTCGATCACCCTTAAACCGCCTGTATAACCAACATAATTGGTTGTCAGTACTATACGGTATGGTGTCGGACAAGCAATTGAGAGAAAGTCTGCATCTATCTCGGCTGCAAGCTCCTTATCCCAGCCGCTTCCGAGAATAAGCCCTTTGCCCTTGTGTGAAAGACCTCTGATAATATCCTGCATTGCACCTGCATCAGGGTCAAAGTACACCGGTATATCACGCTTGTCTGAGGTGGACTTTATATCAGCTTCAATCCTCTCCTGATATTTTTTTGGAACATTATCCACTATGAACTGCTCCTTCGGAACAAGCCCTGTCTCATGCAGAAGAAAACGTGTAAGCCCTGTTACATAGCCCGAATCGTGAAGTATGTGAACATAACTCGGCAGACCGTAGCGGAATTCAAGCAGGAAGGTTGCCAGATTATCCAGCTCCTCATAGTATGCCTTTTCTTCCTCCTCGATGAACTTTCTTGCCTTCTTTTCATCAAGCTCTGCTCCCTGCTCCAGCGCAAAATCCAGCACGCCATTAAGAAACTTTGTAGTCTCATTAGCGCCTATCGGCAGATATCCGAACTGATAATAAGGCTGACCGTATCTTCTCTCAAGATTTTTAACTATCGGCTCGCCGTACCACGGTGATACAAACACATTGAAGTTTGCCTTTGGTATAGTCTGCCACTCCTTTACACCGCCCGAATGCGGCCCAAAAAGGATATTAACTTTAAGCCCCAAGCCCTCAAGCAATCTCTTGTATTCTTTTAGATTACCCTTCCAGAACTGGTCCTGATAAGGGATAGAGGCGATCACATTTACAAGGTTTTTATCCGAGCGTGAGGGGTTATCGTCCTCAAAACGGCTTACATACTGATCAATTATAGCATTTACGACAGCCGAGTGCGAAACATAATTATTCGACTTAAAGCCTGAAGTCTCAACATGAACTATAGGTCTGTCCTCTTCGTACAGGAACTCATCTGTTACACTTGCTACATCATCTCCGACAATGCCTGCAGTACAACCTGTTACAACCACCTGCAGATCTGTATCAAGAACCTTATATGTATTCTTTATAATGTTTCTCAGCCTGTCAGTTCCGCCGAACACTACTTCCTTTTCACTGAAATTGGTACATGGTGCGGTCTCTCCGCCTGCATATCCTGCCGAACGCTCGAAAAAGCCCTTTATCATAACTCCGCAACCAGGTCCTGAATGGAGTATCGGGACAGCTCGGGGGATAGCCACTACAGTCTGCAGTGCTCCTATCGCACAGGTGTAGCGCTCTTGTTCAATTAATCCTGCCATATTATTTCACCTTTACTTTCCCAAAAATGTATAGGGCTCCTGCTCAAGCCACCATTTTGTATACGGATTTACAGAATGCTTGGCAAGATTCTTTACAAACTCATCATTCTCAATAGTTTCAAGTATTCTCTCGCCATAGTTTACCAAGCCCTCATAGCCCATTCCGAAATGTTCATCACCAACCAGAAGTGATGGTATTCCAAGCTTTGCCCCCCACAGGGTCATTCCGCCGTGACGTGCAAGGAGAATATCAGGCTTGATACGATTAAGCACATTAACAAGCTCGAACTCCTGCTTGTTGCAGACGTTATAATTGGGCACATCACCGTAATCCTCAACAGTGTGCTTCAAGGTATCGGAACGCTCATCTTCATTATCGTACTTAGGGTCATGGTGGAAGATAGCTGCTCCCTGCGGCTCCATGCCGAGCTCTTTTAAGAGTGCAAGCAGCGAATGACCATGTGATGCTCCTGCTGTAACATAGGCAGTCTTGCCTTTAAGCTTTTCACGGAGTGCCTCTATCTTCGGCATATACTCCGCTTTCTTTCGTGCAAGGAAGTCCTCGACCTCCTTTTCCTTTCCAAGATGTTCACCCAGCTCTCTGAACCAGCGGTCTGTCTGTGCTATTCCGTAAGGAGGCGAGTTTCTGATCTCGGGTACCCCGAAGCTCTGTTCCAAAGCGGCACCCAGATAAGAACCAAGTGTTGAGCAAGCCTGAATAGTCAGAGCAGCCTCACTTGAATAGCTGAGAGAGTCAACTGTTGCAAATGGTGTTATGTAATTTGGCTCATAACCAAACTCAGCAAACCACTCACGGAAAATGTCACTTCCCCAGAAGTTAATTACATTTATGATATTTCTCTTCTGCCTTGCAGGCTTGATGATCTTTCTTGCAATACCGTGGTATCCTGCATCAAAGCCAGAGGTCCACATCTTTGAACGGAAGCCCTCGCAGAAAACTGCAACCACAGGAATACCGAGCTCCTTTTCAGCAGCATTGGTAACGCTCTCAACGTCATCACCGATTATTCCTGCCGCACAGGTTGTTATAACAAAAATAGCCTTCGGCTTTGCTCTTTTATATACATCACGGATAGCGGCTTCAAGCTTTTTGCCGCCGCCATAAATGGTGTCCTTTTCCTCTAAATTTGTTGAGAATATCTTTCTCTGTGTAGGGTGGTCAAGCTGCCTGAGATATGCATTTACTCGGTAGGTGAAGGCAAACTCATGCAGACAGGTTGAACAGCCAACAGGACCGTGACTGATAATCGCTGCGTCCTGAATGAGTGTCAGCGTACAGGCAGCATTTGATGTGCCGCAGCCAAGACACTGACTGAACGAGCGGTTTTTATCCTTCAGCTTGCCGCAGCCCGAGCAGGCGTTAACAAGCTCCTGTGCTGTTCCCTGAAAGCCTGTTATCGAGTTCAGACGTATCTCTCGTATCTCGACCTCAGGTATATCAAGACTTACTTTGCTCATAAGCTCCTCCTTTTATATACGGTAGTCATCTTTAAGATCATCCATAAGGCCGTACTCGACAAGAATTTCTTCAAGTCTTTCCTGAGTCATCGGCTTCGGGATTACGAACATCTCGTTTTCTTCGATCTTTTTTGCAAGCTCTCTGTATTCATCAGCCTGCTTTGACTGAGGAAAATGCTGAATAACCGTCTTTTTGCGTATCTCTGCCCTCTGAACATCATTATCACGGGGAACAAAGTGTATCATCTGAGTACCGAGCTCCTCGGCAAAAGCACGTACAAGCTCTGCTTCACGGTCAACATTACGGCTGTTGCAGATAATACCGCCAAGACGCACACCGCCCTGACGAGCATATCTTGCTATACCCTTTGAGATATTATTAGCTGCATAAAGAGCCATCATCTCACCGGAAGCAACTATGTATATCTCCTTAGCCTTTCCCTCTCTGATAGGCATTGCGAAGCCTCCGCAGACAACGTCTCCGAGAACATCATAGAAAACATAGTCAAGATCATCTGTGTAAGCTCCGAGACGCTCCAACAAACCAATAGATGTGATAATTCCTCGGCCTGCACAGCCGACACCCGGCTCAGGACCGCCTGACTCTACACACTTTGTACCCATGAATCCTTCTTTAAGGATCGAATCAAGCTCTATCTCTTCCTCGCCCTGATCTCTTAGCGTATCAAGCACTGTTTTCTGATGCAGACCTCCAAGGAGAAGTCTTGTAGAATCTGCCTTTGGGTCACAGCCTACCACCATAACGTGATTTCCTCTCTCCACAAGACCTGCTGTCAGATTCTGTGTTGTAGTTGACTTTCCGATACCGCCTTTACCGTATATCGCAATCTGTCTGAGTTCTTTTCCCATTTTTATTTACCTCACTTTTTAATATAATACTTTTTTAACCATGCGAGAATGTATCCTTGCGCGAGAGCCTCTGAAGGTTCAGATAAATCATACTTCCATAGTCCTCTCCGCCAGGTATGCCAACCGCATCAGCACGGCATCTCTGACAGTGCCTGAAAACATCAATATGCTTTGAGGCTCTGAGAATTGCACGCTCTATCTCCATGCAGTCGGGCTCACGACAGTCTTTAAGCTTATGATTCGGGATAAGCGGAATGATATTATACATATCTGCCCCAAGCTCTGCGACTGTTTTTGCTATTGTTTCAATATGCTCCGTATTTATGTCGGGAACAAGCACCGTATTGATTTTTAGCGTTATTCCCGAGCCGCTTATAAGTTCAATTCCTTTTAATTGCTGCTCTATCAGTATCTTAGCAGCTTCAACGCCTGTGTAGTGCTTTCCGTGCCATACTACACCGTCATTAAGCTGAGCTTCTATCTCGGGGTCAACGGCATTGACTGTCACAGTAAGTGAGTCAACTCCTGCATCTATGACCTCCTGTGCCTTTTCAGCAAGAAGAAGCCCATTAGTACTCATACATTTTATAAGCTGCGGAAACTCCTTCCCTATCAGCCTGAATGTTTCCAGAGCATACGGGCTTGCGAGTGTATCTCCGGGTCCTGCAATACCTGCAACATGAATAGCGGGACAGACCTCCAGTGCTTTTCCGATGGCCACCATCGCGTCCTGCGGACTGATAACTGTCGAGGTTACTCCGGGGCGTTTTTCGTAAGTGTTAAAGCTTCTTTCACAGAAACGGCACTCTATATTGCAGCTCGGGCTTATAGGCAAATGTATCCTGCCGTTGCCGCTGTTCGGACCCTTTGCAAAGCAAGGGTGCTTAGTCGTCAGTTCTTCGTATGATACTGCCATTTGTCTGCCTCCCATTGTTTTTCTTCCATAAGCAGACAGATAGCCTGCTCAATAGAGAGCGGTATCTGATATACCTTGATACCATGCTCCTCTATATAGTTTTTTGCTCCCGGGCCTGCTCGCTGAGCTATCACTGCCGAAACGTCCGAAAGAATTTCAAGTGCCGCATCAAAGCCGCTGACTAAGTGCGCACCTCCGTGACAGGAGGGTTTAACCTCTCTTTGTCCGATAAGCTCGAAATCCTCTTTATCTGTGTCAAGCTCTCCGATGAAAAAACGTTCGGCTCTTCCGAAATGTTCATTCACATTCTCTCCGTCACTGCTTGCGATTGCCACTCTGTAGATCATTTTATCACCTTATTCAAAAAGACCTGTACTAAAATACCTGTCACCCCTGTCAGGAAATACCACAACTATTACACCTTTTTGAAGCTTCTTTGCCAGCTTCAAAGCAGCAGCCATTGCTGCACCCGATGACGATCCAACGATCAGTCCTTCTTTGAGAGCAAGCTCTTTTACCATTGAAAAGGCCTCCTCGTCATTCATTTTTATGACCTCATCAACAAGCTTGATATCCATTGTGTCAGGGATAAAGTCATTACCAATGCCTTCTATATTGTAATCGAAATGCTCACCGCCGCCTATAGTAGAGCCCTCAGGGTCAGCAAGAACGCCTTGTATCTTGCTGTTATGTTCTTTCAGATACTTTACTATTCCGGTGTATGTTCCTCCGCTGCCTGCACCTGCAACCAGATGCGTCACACGGCCTTCTGTATCTTCCCAAATCTCCTTGCCGGTTGTCTCATAATGAGCAAGAGGATTATTGGGATTCTTAAACTGCTCAAGCGATATTGAGTCCGCTATCTGATTTCTCAGCTCATCAGCCTTTCTTACAGCTCCAAGCATTCCCTCCTCACGAGGTGTATTTATGACCTCGGCTCCAAGCGCTCTGAGCAGTGCCTGCTTTTCAGCAGAAAACTTAGTCGGAACAGTGAATATCACTCTGTAGCCCTTTCCGAGGGCTGCGAATGCAATTCCCAAGCCTGTGTTTCCGGCAGTCGCATCAATAATCGTACTTCCTTTTTTTAGTCTTCCCTCTCGTTCAGCAGCTGCGATCATATACTCGCCTACCCTGTCTTTTACACTGCCGGAGGGATTATACATTTCCAGTTTTGCATAAATTTTTAATTCGGGGGAGACCCCCATATTGTTGAGCCTCAGAAGAGGCGTATGTCCTACAAGCTCATGAATATTATTATAAAGCATTTTAAGCACCTCTATTATTCTTTAGCGGCTGCTATCGCCTGTTCAAGATCATCAAGTATGTCATTTATGTCCTCTATGCCGATAGACAGCCTTATCAAGCCGTCAGTAATACCGACCTTTTTGCGTATATCCTCAGGAATTGACGCATGAGTCATGCTCGATGGATGACATACAAGTGATTCAACTCCGCCTAAGCTCTCGGCAAGTGTAATAAGTTTAAGACTCTCGAAAAATACATTTATATCGTAGCCGTCTTTAAGCTCAAAGGAGATCATCACTCCGCCGTTTTTTGCTTGCTTCTTATTGACTTCATACCCTTTATCTGTTGTAAGACCCGGGTAGTGAACACTCTTTATTGCAGGGTGCCCCGAAAGCACCTGAGCTGCTGTAAGTGCATTTGAAACGTGTCTGTCAAGCCTTACTCCAAGTGTTTTAATTCCCCTGATAAGCAGAAAGCTGTCAAACGGAGGAAGTACTCCGCCTGTAGAATTCTGGATAAATGCGATCTGCTCAGCAAGCTCTTTTGTCTTAACTACAGCAAGACCTGCAACAACATCGCTGTGACCGCCGAGATACTTCGTTGCAGAATGTACAACTATATCAGCACCAAGCTCCAGAGGTCTTTGCAGATATGGGGTCATAAAGGTGTTATCTACAATTACAAGCAGGCCGTGCTTATGAGCGATCTCAGCAATTGCCCTGATATCTGTTACTGTCATCAGCGGATTTGCAGGGCTCTCAATAAGAACTGCTTTCACATCATCTGCAATGTCTTTTTCAAACGACTTTGGGTCTTCTGTATCTGAAATAGTATAATTGATACTAAAATGATCAAACACCTGATTCAGAAGTCTGAACGTTCCGCCGTAAACATTTGACGAAATTAAAACCCTGTCACCCGAATGAAGAAGACTCAGAACAGCAGTTTCAGCAGCAAGACCGCTTGCAAATGCAAATCCAGCATATCCGCCTTCGAGCTCTGCTATCAGCGCTTCAAGTGCTTCCCTAGTGGGATTTCCTGTTCTTGAATACTCATAGCCCCTCATCTTTCCAAGACCGTCTTGTTTGAACGTTGATGTCTGATAAATAGGAACATTTACAGCACCTGTTCTTTCATCTATTGAGATACCGCCATGTATCAAGGCTGTATCAATACTTTTATAACTCATCTAATCAGTCCTTTCATACTTTGCATATCGGTTTAATATGCTTTCTGAAAATATTATATCCGATTAGTAGGTTATAGTCAACCGTAACGCCTGACAACGTTGTCATTAGTTGTGCTCAGCGCCCAATTAAGCTTTATAATCTGTTTGAAACAGACATTCTATATTAAGAAAATGTTACATGAAAAGCGATTATAATTGTTTTGCTGACAACGTTGTCAACACAGTAAATACAATATAAAGCAAGCAATTATATATAATATTCAGGCTCATTCAGTTCATAAAGAGGTTTACAGCTTGAGCGTATCATCATCGTTCCTTCAAGCTCCAGTCCAGAAAAAAGCTTATGACCACCATTAATTCTGTCAAGCAGAAGCATTATTGCAAAATGAGCCATTTCTTCTTTAGGTAATGCCATTGTTGTCAGCATTGGAGTTGTAAATTGTGCCTGCTCAATATCATCACAGGAAATAACAGAGGGCTCCCATATCTTTACACGCCTTTTTTGTAAAAATCTGAGGAATCCTACCGCTATTATGTCATTCGCACAGTATATCCCTGTAGGCGGTTCGGAAAGCTTAGTAAAATACTCAGCAGCAAGTATACCATTCTGCTCATTCGGAGATGTATCATAAATATGGTCAATATCAGGTACAAGCCCAGCCTTCAGCATAGCCGACTGATATCCAGCAAATCTTGATTCATTATGACAATTGCCAACATAACCTATTTTAGTGTGTCCCAGACTTGTCAGATGTTCAACCGCTGACTCTGCAAGCTTTTTTCCGTCACAGATAACCACATCCGAATCCCGCACAGAAGAATCACGGCTGATAACAACAATGTTTTTGGTATGATTCCTTAGGAGCTTTAACGCTCTTACACTGCATTTGCCGATTACAACAACCCCGTCAAAGTGCGTATCCCTTTCAGAAAAATAGGTATCAATTCTCTTGTCCATATTTGCTGCTGCGCTATCCGAAGAAAACTCTGAAAACTGCCTCACACCAGCTATTACACAACCCTTTGCACGAAGTTCTCTTTCAGTCAGCATAAGCAGCTCATCATAAAACGGGTCTGCCGATTCAGTATCGGAACGTGTAAGAAAAATATCCACTGAGTACAGCTTTTCACCTGTATCTTTTCCTGAGCGCAGGCTCTTTGCTGCGCTGTTAGGTACATAACCTGTTGAGCGCGCTGCTTCGAGAACCTTTTTTCTCACATCAGCAGGACATTTGTGCCTTGGATCACGAAGAATCCGACCTACTGTTGAAATTGATACTCCTGTAAGCTCTGATATTTCTTTTAGGGACATAAAAACACCGCCTAAACATATAATTCATATCATAATAATATGAATTATAGCAGTTAGGCGATGATATGTCAATACTAAATATGTTAATTTTTTTAGAATCACAAAAGACCTGCAGCCTTAAATGCTTGTTCAAGGTCAGCAATAAGATCATCTGCATCTTCAAGACCTGCTGAAATGCGAATTAGATTATGCGGAATATCTGCGAGAGCAAGTTCCTCTTCACTTAATTCGCTGTGTGTAGTGTTTGGAGAATCTACAATAAGAGATCTCGCATCTCCAAGATTTACATGATATCTGAAAAGCTTGATATTATTAATAAATTCAGACTCCTGTTCTGCTGTTCCCTTGATTCCAAAAGAAAGAACTCCTCCTCCGCCATTAGTGAGATGCTTATCGGCAAGTTCTCGGAACTTATAATTCTTTACGCTTGGGTGTCTGACCCACTCAACAGCCGGCGAAGACTCTAAGAATGCAGCGATTTTCGCAGCATTTTTTGACTGTTTATCTACACGCTCGGAAAGTGTTTCAAGACCAAGAATAGCAAGATACGCATCCTGCGGAGAGAGTGCTGCTCCCAAAAGATTAAGATAAACAAGTGTTGCTCGAAAAATAAAGAAGTTATCGGGGAAAATGTCCACAGGTGATTTTCCTTTAAGCATAACTATAGGTTCATAGAACTGCGGATAACGTTCCTTGGTATAAAGGCTCATATCACCGTTGTCAAGGATAAGACCGGCAATTATATTTCCGTGTCCGGTCAATGCCTTTGTTGCTGAATATACAACTATGTCCGCACCATGCTCAAAAGGTCTGTAAAGGTATGGAGTTGCAAGTGTATTGTCAACAACTACCGGAACACCATGTTTATGAGCAACCTCAGAAATTGCATCTATATCAAGCAGATACGCATTAGGATTGCTTATCGATTCAACATATATACCTTTGACATCATCGGTGAGCTCAGCCTCCAGCTTTTTCGGATCAAGAACTGCATCTGTAAGCTTGATCTTTACTCCGAGTTCAGGAAAAAGCCTGTCAAAAGCATCTATAGTTCCGCCGTACAGATAGGGCGATACAAGTATCGTGCCGCCTTTAGAGGCAAGATTCAGAAGCGTATATGAGATCGCTGCCATTCCTGAGCCCACTGCAACTGCGTTTTTAGCACCGTCAAGAGCCTTTACTCTTTCAGCAAAAAATGTCACTGTCGGGTTTCCGACTCTTGTATACAAGTAACCCGCTTCCTTATAAGTGAAAAGATTTTGTGCGTGCTCAGTGTTTTTGAAGTCAAATGCCGCAGTCTGATATACAGGAGGCAGCACCGACTGATTGTTCTGTGCAGGATCATAGCCTGCTCTGATCTTCTTGGTGTCAAATTTAAGTTCTGACATAATTACCATTCCTTTCGTTATCATTTTATTGAATAATGAAGTATTGTTCCGATAGGTTTAGTTTATACCAAAAAGTCTTTATGGTCAATAAATTTACGTGACAACGTTAGCAGCACTGATGATTTATCGGCCGTATTCAACAGGTTTCAACCCGATATACCGATGTACAAGCTTTATTTTTTATAAAAAAAGCGCTCTTTTCCGGCAACGTTATCTTATTATTATAATAAAAAAGAGCAAGACCTTTTGCCTTGCTCTATATGTTATATTCAATTTCATAAAGGTCATCAATTGGTATTCTTTCACCGTCTGTAAATACAAGACATCTGTTAAACATATCAAATATCCTTACAACACCGACTTTATCTGTGTATATACCGCCTCGCTTCCATTTATCGGCTATAAAATAGGTAAGCTTTATCTCGGGATATTCATCAAGACTATTATACAACCTGTTCAGATCAGTATTAAGCTTATTTACCTCGTCTTCTGTAAGCTCTATTTTGCTTTCAACTGCTCTTGCTGTCTCTGCAATTACATTATCAAATCCTGTCAGTGCCGCAAACGGCGCAAACTGTGCAGCACGGTCATGTATTGACATTGGTTGCCGACCGTCAAAATACGGCCTTTTAAGCTGTTTAATATCATTATAATTATAATTCATATCAATCCTCTTTCATGCCTTATGTCCGCCGATCTGGCGGTTACGCTCTTTAGCTGTAGCGCCTTCTGTAAAATTCTTTCCCTTCAGAACTGAATTTTTACCGTACCTATGCTTAATTCTGAGCACCGCCTCCTGCAATGCCTTTTCTTTTACTATATTGATTTTACAGACTTCATCATAATCCTGATTTTCATCTGCTCCGAACAAAGAAAGCTGCTCATATCCATCATTCTCCTGAATATTTTCTTCTCGTACAACATTGCAGGCAACAAGAGTTATCCTGCGTGAAAGCAAATTTTTATCAACAATGCGTTCAAACAAAGTCATTACCGCATCTATCATTTGGCGAGTTGATGATGTGTGCTTATCAAGGTTATAAGTCCCGTGAGCATGCTTCGGCACTGCTCTGCCATACCAGTCTGAAACTATCTCGCCTTTATAGCTTCCGAAAGAGAGGCTCTTACGGTCATAGCCTACAGTCAGAACAATCTGATCTGTGACCAAGCCCTTATCTACAAGATCAAGCGATAACATATCTGCCATTTCCCAGACTATAAGCTTAGTATGCTCATAATCAGTCGGCTCCTGAAGCACCTGCCCCGATGTAATACTGTTATTTTCAGGCTTATATGCTTTTACATCCGCTACAGTTGTCGGCTCAATTCCCCATGCATGATCAATCAGAAGTTCAGTGTTTTTTCCGAACAGCTTGTATAACTGACCTGTATGAACACAGTCAAGAGAATGCCTTGCAACATCTCCCATTGTATAGATACCAAGCTTTTCCAGCTTTTTAGCTGTACCTGCTCCGACTCTCCAGAAATCAGTTATAGGAGTATGTCCCCAAAGCTTCTCTTTATAAATATCCTCATTCAGTTCAGCAATACGTACACCATCTTTATCGGCAGGTATATGCTTAGCCACAACATCCATAGCGACCTTGCAGAGATACATATTTGTGCCTATTCCGGCAGTAGCAGTAATACCTGTATTATCCAGAACGTCTTGTATAAGCATTCTGACAAACTCATGAGCACTCTGCTTATATATTCCGAGATATCCTGTCGCATCTATAAAAACCTCATCAACAGAATAAGCGAAAATATCCTCGGGAGCAACATATTTAAGATATATCCCGTATATCTGCGAACTTACCTTCATATACTCGGCCATATGCGGAGTTGCAACCAGATATTCAAGCTCCAGCGAAGGATCTGCTATCAGCTCAGAATACAAATAGCTCTTGCCATTAGATTCTCTGTTCGGAGCGCTGTTTCTGCGCTCAATATTTACCTCTTTAACCCTTTGTATGACCTCAAACAGTCTTGCTCTGCCTGAAATACCAAAGCTTTTCAATCCGGGTGACACAGCAAGGCATATTGTCTTCTCGGTACGGCTTGTATCAGCTACCACCAGATTGGTATCAAGCGGGTCAAGACCGTGCTTAGCACATTCAACCGATGCATAGAATGATTTCAGATCTATCGCAACATACACCTTGTCCATGTTATCACCTCGCTATCTCCTTTTATTCATTATACCACAATCAAATCCCATAGTCAATAAAAAATCGAACATATTTTCGATTTTACAGAAATTTTATATTTATTTTGAATACAAAACGCTCCAATACTGGCCACGTTCTATAATATCATGTACTTTAAGCTATAATTAAGGTTCATATGTTAGAGTAGAATAGGTAAAGTATATAGGAATGATACTTCGGAGATAGTTATGGATCGATTATTGCTGCTGATAAAAGAGCATATTAAAAAGGAGTGACCAAAAATGACAGCAAAGATCATCGTGAAATGTATCATATACAACAGGGTGCTGAACCGATTTCTTTTGGTGCAGAGATGGGAAAATGACCATACAGGTGCGAACACATGGGAGAACGCAGGCGGCAATATCGAGGACGAAGAAACGCCCGAAGATGCGGTGTTCAGAGAGGTCAAAGAGGAAACAGGCATCACGGATATTGAGATAAAAAAGATAGCTTATGTCAGTGTTCTGAAAGGTGAGCTTCCCGATCTGCTGATTGTTTACCTGTGCGAAACTGCGACCGAGAATGTTGCGGTCAGCTTTGAGCATCAGGCTTATGTATGGGCAGATGAAGCAAAGTGCAGGGAGCTTTTGCCGAAAGCGATCATCGGTGATTTTGAGAAGAACCATGTGTTTGATATTTTGCGAAAGCCGTAAGAGAATTAGTAGGAGGTCTTAAAATGTGCCTGATATGCGACAGGATAAAAATGATACAAAACGGAACAAACTCATATTTCGTCAAGGAGCTTGAAACAGGATATGTTGTGATAGGCGATAATCAGCATTTCCGTGGCTATACGATTTTCCTTTACAAGCACCACGGAGACAAGACCGAGCTTTTCCACCTCGACCCGACTGAGCGTGCAAAATTCCTTGATGAAATGACTATCGTTGCCGAGGCTGTGTCTAAGGCTTTCGGTGCGGAGAAGATAAATTATGAGCTGCTTGGTATGGGTGATGCACACCTGCACTGGCATCTGTTCCCGAGGGTAAGCGGAGATATCGGTAATTACGGCAATAACGGCAGAGGCCCCG
>CAMMYU010000155.1:0-17711 GCA_946528545.1 uncultured Ruminococcus sp. | reverse complement strand
CGGGCATAAGGATCGAGTCATATATCTCAGCGCCCTCTTCAACTACAACGCCGTCAGAGATCATTGAGAACTCAACCGAGCCGTTAATAACACAGCCCTCAGTAACCATTGAGTTCTGTATCTGTGCATTTGGTCCTATGCTCTGCGGAGGCATAACAGGGTTTCTCGAATAAATCTTCCACGAAGGATCATAGAGATCAATCGGGATATTAGGATTGATAAGGTCCATATTAGCTTCCCAGAGGGAGTCGATAGTACCGACATCCTTCCAGTAGCCGTCAAATCTGTAAGCTACAAGCTTCTCGCCTGCTTCTCTCATATCAGGGATAATGTTCTTGCCAAAGTCCTTGGAAGCTTCCTTATCCTCCTCGTTAGCTATGAGGTAAGCCTTGAGCTTGCTCCATGTAAAGATGTAGATACCCATTGAAGCGAGAGTGGATCTCGGATTCTTAGGCTTCTCTTCAAAGTCAATGATATTATCCTGATCGTCAGTGATCATGATACCGAAACGTGAAGCCTCTTCTTTCGGAACATCAAGAACAGCTATTGTAGCTGCTGCCTCTTTCTCCTTATGGAAAGTAAGCATCTTGTTATAATCCATCTTATAGATGTGGTCACCTGAAAGAACTACAACGTACTCAGGGTCATATCTTTCAATAAAGCTGATGTTCTGGAAAATAGCATTTGCAGTACCCGAATACCAGTCAGCACCCGAAGCAGTCTGATACGGAGGCAGAACATGAACTCCACCGTGAATTCTGTCAAGGTCCCAAGGCTGACCGTTGCCGATGTACTCATTAAGTACCAGCGGCTGATACTGTGTAAGAACGCCTACTGTATCTATACCTGAATTGATACAGTTAGAAAGGGGAAAGTCGATAATACGATATTTTGCGCCGAACGGAACTGCAGGCTTAGCAACATTCTGAGTCAGAGCATAAAGTCTGCTGCCCTGTCCGCCTGCAAGAAGCATAGCGACACATTCTTTTTTGTTGAACATATTAATTCACCCACCAATGTTTAATTATTTTTCAGCCTTCTTGGCTGTGGATTTCTTTGCAGGAGCTTTCTTTGCCTTTGCAGGCTTATCGGAAGACTCTGCCTTTTTTCTGGGCTTAGGAGCTTTCTTTACTGTAAAGTACATACACGAAAAAGCAGGAATATCAATACAGATAGACTGTTCAAACCCATGCATACCTACATCTTCAGACTTAACGGTCTTATTAGCATAAGGTGTACCGTCAGCAGACGAAGAATTGAAGACCTCGGTATAGGAGCCCTTATAAGGAACGCCAAAGCAATAATTCTTTCTCTCAACAGGAACGAAGTTGCAGACAACGATTATCTCATTGCCCTTCTCATCAAATCTGCGGAAGATTATAATACTCTGCTTGAAATCATCGTTGGATATCCAGCTGAAGCCCTCCCATGAGAAGTCTCTCTGCCAGAACTGAGGATGTTCAAGATAGAAGTGATTAAGCTTTTTCGAGAATTCAAGGTAATTGCGATGATTCTCATACTCATCAACCAAGAACCACTCAAGGCCGTTCTCATAATCCCACTCTCTGAACTGAGCAAAATCAGCCCCCATGAACAGAAGCTTCTTACCCGGATGAGCCATCATATAAGCCATGAACAGTTTACACTGTGCAAACTTATTGTTGACATCTGCACCGTACATCTTGTTTACGAGCGAGGCCTTTCCGTGAACGACCTCATCATGTGAGATCGGCAGGATAAAGTTCTCAGAGAATGCATAGAAGAACGAGAATGTCAGCATATCATGGTGAAATGCCCTGTCTATCGGGTCAAGTGCCATATATTTGAGCATATCGTTCATCCAGCCCATGTTCCACTTGAAATTGAAGCCAAGTCCGCCGTCAGATGCAGGCTTAGTTACCATAGGCCATGCAGTTGACTCCTCAGCGATCATAAGAGCCTTCGGATTTCTGGCAAATACAGCGGTATTAAGGTCTCTGAAGAAGTCAACAGCTTCAAGGTTTTCCTTTCCGCCGTACTTATTAGGAGTCCACTCACCGTCTCTTCTGTCATAATCAAGATAGAGCATAGATGCAACAGCATCAACTCTAAGTCCGTCAATATGGTATTTCTCAAGCCAGTAAAGAGCATTTGAAATGAGGAAAGACTTTACCTCTCCCTTAGAGTAATCAAACACTCTTGTTCCCCATGTAAGGTGATCTGCCTTTTTCCTGTCAGAGTACTCATAGGAAGGTCCGCCGTCAAACTCAAACAGACCTGCCTCGTCTCTCGGAAAATGAGCAGGTACCCAGTCAAGGATAACACCTACACCTGCCTGATGGAACATATCGATCATCTTCATGAACTCATGAGGAGTACCGAATCTTGAAGAAGGTGCATAATATCCTATTCCCTGATAGCCCCAGGAGCCGTCAAAAGGAAATTCTGCCAAAGGCATAAACTCAATATGAGTATAACCCATATCCTTAATATAAGGAATGATCGTCTCTGCAAAGCGTGAGTAAGAATAATACTTACCGTCAGTACAGGTCTTCCACGAATTGAGGTGTACCTCATATATATTCATAGGACTGTTGTAAATGTCCTTCTTCTCTTTATCTTTCTGCCATTGCTTGTCTGCCCACTGATAACCGTCGATATCAAAAATCTTAGAGCCTGTATCAGGTGCAACCTCCATGTGTGTTCCATAAGGGTCGCATTTATAGTGGGTCTTGCGGTCACAGCCGTAAACGCAGTACTTATATGTATCAAACGTTTTAAGCCCGGGAACAAAGCACTCCCATATCTCGGAATTGCCGAGCAGTTCCATTTTATTTGCGCTTTCATCCCAGTTATTGAAATCCCCTACCAGAGAAACTCCGCTTGCATGAGCAGCCCAGACCCTGAAGTAGTATCCGTCTGCTCCGTCTTTATTTCCTTTATGGCAGCCAAGAAATCTATATGTTTCGTAATTGGTGCCATTGTGGAATAAATAAAGCGGAAGTTCATAATCCTTGGGAACGATATCTATCATAGGTCAGCCTCCTTATTTGTTTATTTGCGGCATATACACTATCCCACATTTATATTGTAATCTTTTTTTTAATTTTTTGCAATAGTTTTAGTACTTATTTTCATATTCTCACAGATTTCAACATACCGGTTTGTATATTTTTCACAATAATAAATGGTGTTATTTTCCAGTATTTAAAGTATTCACCGTCTAATCAGTCTGGCGCCTATCACAGTGACGTCATCACGGCGTTCTCCGGGAGCTTTCACAGCAGCATTTATTCCGATTTTTCTGACCAGTTCATCAAGCGGTACAAGCTCATCACCTTCATTGGAAGCAAGCTTTGCAGCAGCTGCCTCCGATACTCCGTCGGAGAAAACTATAACAGTATCGCCTTCAAAAAGCTTAACCTCAGTCAGCGAAGGAGGACACTCATTGAGTATACCCGGAGGAAAGGCTTGTCCGCCTATTGCTCCTGCACCGCCGTCACGGCAAAGAAGACTTTTTGCCGCACCTGCTTTGAGAAATCTTGCACTGACCGCTGAAAGGTCAAAGCGAACTATATCAAGCGTTGCGAACGATTCCTCCCATCCCTTCACTCTTAAAAGTGAGTTGATAAGTCCGTGAGCAGTCTCCATTGACATTCCCGAGCTTATAAGGCGTGTAACAAGACTGACCGAAAACATGGAGTCAAGTCTTGCTCTCTTTCCCGTTCCCATTCCGTCTGACAGAACTATATATTTTCTGTACGGGGTATCAGAAAAAAGCTCAAAGCTATCACCTGAATATTCTTCCCCGGAGGAAGCACAGTAGCTTTTAACTTCAAGTTCAAACTCAGGCTCTTCACAGAAGCTCATTCGTGTCATTCCGTCATATTCGGTTATAGCGGGCAGAGAGAGGTCACAGTCGGCAATATCCGAAAGTGTTGCCGTCAGCTTAACAAGATCACCCTTGAACTTTGCAGTAAGATACACATCAACACACCTGATATAGCTGCTGTCCACATATACACTGGCTTTGACATTTGGATAGCCAAGATCATTAAAATGATCTCTGACAGCTGCCGAAAGTCCCGAATCTACACTTCTGACACTGCCTACTCTGAACGAAAGGTCTGCAAGCATTCCTTCCATTGAGGATAGCTGCTGAGATAAAAGCTCACGCATTTCACGTACACGAAGAAGCTCGGCTTTTTCACCAAGCATCTGCTCATGTATAAGGTTGTACGAATGGTGCATATAAGCCTTTCTTATACAATCGGGCAATCGGTTTGTAATATCAAGGATACTGACAGAATTGTATGTATTTGCAGTCTTATCAAGAGCCTTGAAAGCATCTTCGGGCGCTTTGTTTTTCAGGTGGCAGTACTCATACATTTCACAGTCCGAACAAACAGCCGCCTTTACTCTGGAAGAAAGCTTGTCCTCTCTTGAACGTCTGTCTATAGCATCTGTAACAAGAGTTAGCTGTGTTCTGATAGATGACAGTGTTCTGGAAGCAATTGACAGCTTCGCTGAGGTTGACTGCCCTGCCACATTTGCCGCACCCTCAATACCGACAACACGTCTTAACAGCGCCTTCACTGCCGACTGCGGAACAGAGATAAACAAGAGTGCTCCTACAACAAGATCAGCAAACATTGTGAAGGTATCACCGTTTACGCCAATTGCCACAAGGCTGACAAGCGAAGAAATCAGAAATACAAGCGCAGTAAGCAGAGAACCAAATCTTATAAACGCTCCGCAGATAAGACCGGAGGTTGCTAAAAGAAGTGTATTCTGAGCAAGCGAAGGTGTTGATAATATTACTCCGCAGGCTGTCAGCGAGCCCACTACTGCTCCGCCTATATTGCGAAAGCGCTTTACAGACAAGAGCAGACAAGCTGTTCCGATTATTCTTCCTGCGTTCAGTATCGGAACAGGCAATGCAGTTAATGATGACACAGCCATAATATATAGAATTGCTATAAAGATCCCGTTCAGCCCTGAAATGTCTACAGCACCGCTTCTTATGCTTCTGTCCCTGACTGTTGATGCCACAAAAACAATACAGCCGCACATCAGAGCGTTTATCATTCTGAGCGAGGCTGTATATGTATCGGATGGCATTGCAAGGGACATTACGCAGCCAAACAAAAGCATTGCTCCTGTAGACAGTGCCGCATCAAAGAACGGCTCACGCCGCTGACCCTGAGGATAGAAAATCCGAACTGCTGCAATTGCAAGAATCGAAGTAAGCTGCACTATACCGTCTGTAAGACTTCCCGAAATCAGGTAAGATAGAGCACTTCCCATAAAAGCGGAAATAATGTGTCCCTCAGAAACAGCTGCAAGAGCCACATTAACCGATGACGGAAACCCAATAAGCTTTCCGAACGACGCTGTAAAGGCTGCAAGAAAAACAGCAAAGGAGCTTCCGAATCGGGCTATCCTGTCATTTCTGAATTTTAACATCTGACCTTCTGTCTGCATTTTTATACGACCTTTCTTTCATATACTGCTACCGTTCAGAAAACGCTGTCAGAACGGTTGGTAATTTCCATTCTAACAGCAGCAGCAAGCGAAAGATGTCGCAAAGAGTATCTGTAATAAAAATATTTTAGTACAAATTATCGTACAGTTAAATCAGGCTTTTCAAGCTCTCTGAAAATGCAGCGAACTGCTCCATTGTAAGCTGCTCGGGGCGGACGGTAAGGGAAAGGCCACTATCCTCCAGAGCCTTGGAAACAAGCCCCTTATCGACCGATAAGCCAGATGCAGCAGAGTTCACCAGAGTCTTTCTTCTCTGAGAAAATGCAGCTCTTACAGTTTTGAAAAAGAATGCTTCATCGGTAACGCCCTCGGGAGTGTTCTCTTTAATATCCAGCCTTATAACACAACTGTCCACATTCGGTGCAGGCATAAAGCTGCCCCTTGATACGTTAAACAGCACCTTCGGCTCACTGTAGTACCTTACAGCGACTGTGACAGCACCCGCTTCCCTTGTTCCGAGCTTAGCGCAAAGCCTTGAAGCTGCCTCCTTTTGTACCATGACAGTTATCGACTTTATAGGAAGCCTTTGCTCTAACAGCGACATTATAATCGGCGATGTGATATAATACGGCAAATTTGCACATACTGCAACATCAAGCCCTTGAAATTCATCAGCAATCAGCTTTTTTAGGTCTACCTTCAGAACATCATCATTTATGATCTTTATATTATCATGCTCGGACAGAGTTTCTTCAAGCACAGGCATAAGCCTTGTATCAATCTCAACAGCAACAACCTTATCAGCACGCTTTGCAAGTTCATTCGTAAGAACTCCTATTCCCGTGCCTATCTCTATCACACCGAAGCCCTCTCTTGCATTGCCCATTTCCGCTATTCTCGGGCAGACAGAGGGATTGACAAGAAAGTTCTGCCCCAGCGATTTCGAAAAAGTAAAGCCGTGACGGCTAAGTATATCTTTTATCGTTCCGATATTTGAAAGATTATCCATTTTATTCACCTTTGACAGTATTATCAAAGAAATTATATCACAATGCGGGATTTATGTCAATCACGGAAAGAATTAAAAAGATTTCCCGGGAAATAATATTATCAAGCGAGGTGATACAATGAAAAAGCGAAGATATTCTCAGGGAGAAGAGCTTCCTCTCGGGCTGTCAATGTGTATGGCTCAGAACCCTTATGCTTACGGCTGCTTTGCAAAGCTTTCAAACGAAGAAAGACGCAGTCTTATCAGCAAAGCCGAGAAAGCACGAGACCTCGGGCAGATAAATGATATGGTCTCGGGAATGGTAAACGGAACTGACTCTCAGCCTAATTTTTACAGAGGATTAGTGTAGCTGTTGACAAGTTGTTAAATTTCACAATAAATTCAATATTAATTGATGTAAATTTTATATGAAAAGGTGTTGAAATTTAAGAGCAAATATTGTAAAATAGTAGATGTGGAAACGTCGTCTCAGACGGCGGACTGATTACACTCACGATCGAGGAGAAGGCTATGGCTTTGACAGTATTTGAAATGTCAGATTCATATTCACTTGGCAGGATCCGCAATGTATACGGAAACTGTCTTGATTTTATGCATTCTCATACGGTAAAAGTGCGTAAAAACCAAACTGCAACACTATAGTTGCAGTTTTTTTGTTATAACACTACCAGATAGATATGAACGGAGTAGCTTTATGTGGGATAACAGCTTTGATTCAGAGCAGATCGAAAAGAAACAGCTTGAATATGACAAAATGTCAGCGGTCGGTCTAAAAAAGCTCAGGATAGTGTCAGCTCTTGATATAGCAGCGCTTCTTTTGCATATAGCATCGACCGGCATTATGTCAGCTGCTGTTATCATTATTATCCTTTCTCTGATGATGGTTTGTATTTATACCCTGGCAAAAGATCTGGATATCGGGTTCTATTCTTTTTGCGCAGCTACACTATTCTCTACAGCTATTTTTATCGCAGATTGTTATAAGATCATACCTCTGATCGCTTTGGCGCTGGACGATAATACAAGCTTGGATATGCTTTTTGAGATCGCAGCAAGATCTGCTTTTATGATATGCTATCTTGTAACGGTCAAGTATCTGTTTACAGATAAGCATATTCACTGCTGGAAGAATTTCAGACGAAGCAGACAACATACAGCTAATTATTTAGAAAAGGATTGATATAAAATGAAAAAAGTTGCAGTCATCATGGGTTCGGACAGCGATTTTCCCGTTGTAAAAAAGGCTCTTGAAGAGCTCAAGGCTTACGGTGTGGAGTTTGAGTGCCATGTAATGTCAGCTCACAGATCTCCGTCTCTTGCGGCTGAGTTTGCTGACAAAGCAAAGGAAAACGGCTTCGGAGTTATTATCTGCGCCGCTGGCATGGCAGCACATCTTGCAGGCGTCATCGCAGGACATACAACGCTCCCTGTTATAGGTATACCGTGCAAGAGCTCAAACCTCGACGGACTTGATGCACTTCTCGCTACGGTTATGATGCCAAGCGGTATCCCTGTTGCTACAGTTGCTGTTGACGGTGCAAAAAATGCAGCTATTCTGGCTATTCAGATACTTGCACTCTCGGACGAGGTGCTGGCTACCAAGCTTGAAAAAGCTAAGCAGCAAATGCTTGAAGGTGTCATTGCAAAGGACAAGGCTCTTCAGAAGCAGATCGAATTACTTTAAGTTAAATACTGAGCAAAGGTTCAGAAAACATATTTAGGAGGAATTTATCATGGCAGATGTAATCAAGGGCGAGCAGCTCTACGAAGGAAAGGCAAAGAAGGTATTCGCAACTAACGATCCGGATCTCGTTATCGTTGACTATAAGGACGATGCTACCGCATTCAACGGCGAGAAGAAGGGCACAATTGCAGGCAAGGGCGTTATCAACAACAAGATGACAAACTATATGTTCAAGCTTCTTGAAAAAGAGGGCGTTCCTACTCACCTTGTTGAGGAGATCTCTGACAGGGAGACTGTCGTTAAAAAGGTTGAGATAGTTCAGCTCGAAGTTATCATCAGAAATGTTGCTGCAGGAAGCTTCTCGAAGAGAATGGGCGTTGAAGAGGGCACCAAGCTTCTCACTCCTATTCTTGAATTCAGCTATAAGAACGATGATCTCGGTGATCCGTTCATCAATGACTACTATGCTCTTGCACTTGGTATTGCCACTAAGGAAGAGCTTGACAAGATCGCTGAGTATGCATTCAAGGTAAATGAGTTTATGGTCAAGTTCTTCAAGAACATCAATATTGACCTTATTGACTTTAAGATCGAGTTCGGAAGATTCCACGGACAGATCCTTCTTGCTGATGAGATTTCACCCGATACCTGCCGTTTCTGGGATTCAACAACTCACGAGAAGCTTGATAAGGACAGATTCAGAAGAGACCTCGGCGGCGTAGAGGAAGCTTACCAGGAAATGATCAAGAGAGTAATGGGAGAATAATTCATGGGCGGTTTTTTCGGCGCAGTTTCGTCTAACGACTGTATACAGGACGTTTTCTTCGGAACTGATTATCATTCACATCTCGGAACAAGAAGAGGAGGCATGACCTCTTATTCTCCCGAGCTGGGCTATCAGAGAAATATTCACAGCATTGAGAACTCCCCTTTCAGAACAAAGCTTGATAAAGATATTGAAAGCATGAGGGGAAACATCTGTATAGGCTGTATCAGCGATACTGACCCTCAGCCTATAATGGTAAGGTCTAAGCTTGGTCTCTATGCTATTTGCTCTATCGGTATCATCAGAAACGCTAAGGAGCTTTCTGACGAGCTGCTGCAAAACGGCTGTTCTAACTTTGAAACTATGAGCAGCGGTGCTATCAACTCCGCAGGGCTCATCGGCGCTCTTATCGCTCAGAAGGATAACTTCGTTGACGGCATAAGATACGCTCAGGATAAGATAGAGGGCACTATGTCGCTTGTTATCATGAGAGAGAATTCTATCATCTGTGCAAGAGACAAGTATGGCAGACTTCCGATCATCATCGGAAAAAGGTCTGACGGATTCTGCTTCTCATTTGAGTCGTTTGCTTTTCAGAAGCTTGGATATAGCACCTATAAAGAGCTTAAAACCGCTGAGATCGTAGAGCTCACCAAAGATGCCTGTACAACTATTTCGGAGGGTACTGATGATACTAAGATATGTACCTTCCTGTGGACATATTACGGCTATCCAAATGCAAGATATGAGGGCGTGAATGTCGAGGTCATGAGAACCAAAAACGGTGAGATCATGGCTGAGACCGATATGAAAAACGGAAAGCTCCCTGATGTTGACTATGTCTGCGGAGTGCCTGATTCGGGAACACCTCATGCTATAGGCTATGCCAATAAAAGCGGTATTCCTTTTGCCAGACCTTTTATAAAGTATACTCCTACATGGCCGAGAAGCTTTATGCCTACCAATCAGTCGATGAGAAACAGAGTCGCTAAAATGAAGCTTATTCCTGTACATGACCTGATCGAAGGCAAAAAACTGCTCTTTGTTGATGACAGTATCGTCAGAGGCACTCAGATGCGCGAGACTGTTGAGTTCCTTTATGAAAACGGCGCAAAAGAGGTACATATGCGTTCGGCCTGTCCGCCGATCATGTACGGCTGTAAGTATCTGAACTTCTCAAGAAGCACATCTGAGCTTGAGCTTATCGCAAGACAGATAATTGATGAAAAAGAGGGTTCAGAGGGTGTTAAATATATCGCTGAATACTCAGATTCAAATACTGAAAGAGGAAGAATGCTTCGTGATGAGATATGCAGAAGGCTGAAGCTTACTTCCCTTGAATTTCAGTCATACCCGGGCACTGTTCAGGCAGTCGGCATTCCTGAGTGCAAGCTTTGCTCATACTGCTGGACAGGAAAAGAATAAAACCCGAAAGGATTGTTTTTATGAATAACAAAAGCTTTTCAGAAAGCTATAAAAAAGCAGGTGTTGACGTAACTGCCGGCTACAAAGCCGTAGAGCTTATGAAGCAGCACGTCGCAAGAACTATGAACGCAGGAGCTATCGGCAGTATAGGCGGCTTCGGCGGACTGTATGAGCTCGATCTGACAGGTATCTCCAGACCTGTTCTTGTTTCAGGCACCGACGGTGTTGGTACTAAGATAAAGCTTGCTTTCATTATGGACAAGCACGATACAGTAGGTATCGACTGCGTTGCCATGTGCGTAAATGACATTATCTGCTGCGGTGCAAAGCCTCAGTTCTTCCTAGACTATATCGCCTGCGGAAAGAATTACCCCGAAAAGATCGCAAAGATAGTTTCAGGCGTTGCCGAGGGCTGTGTTCAGGCAGGCTGCGCCCTTATAGGCGGTGAAACTGCCGAGCACCCGAATCTTATGCCTGATGATGAGTATGACCTCGCCGGTTTCTCTGTAGGTGTTGTGGATAAAGCTAAGATACTTGACCCCTCAGCTCAGAAAGCAGGCGATGTTATGATCGCTATCAAGTCAAGCGGTATTCATTCAAACGGCTTCTCTCTTATCAGAAGTGTGTTTGATCTTAATGAGAAATCTGTAGCTGTTCACTATGATGAGCTCGGACAGACACTTGGTGAAACACTGCTGACACCGACAAGAATATATGTAAAGGCTATAATGTCACTTATCGACAGCGTAACTGTTAAGTCGATCTCTCATATCACAGGCGGCGGTTTCTATGAGAATATCCCGAGAGCTCTGCCCGAGGGACTTTCTGCTAAGATTGAAAGGTCTGCTGTACAGGTGCTTCCTGTGTTTGATGTAATTGCCAAAACAGGCAATATTCCCGAGAGAGATATGTTCAACACCTATAACATGGGCGTTGGTATGACTGTTGTTGTTGATAAGGCTGACGCTGACAAGGCTATCGCCGCACTTAAAGCAGCAGGCGAGGAAGCTTATGTTCTCGGTGAGCTCGTTGAAAGCGACGAGGGCGTTATCATCTGCTGATACGGAGGATTGATATGAAAAACATCTGTGTGCTCGTTTCGGGCGGCGGAACTAATCTGCAGGCACTTATTGATGCTCAGAACAGGGGCGAGATAAAGGGCGGCAGGATAAGCTGTGTTATATCCTCTAAAGAGGGAGCTTATGCTCTGGAAAGAGCAGCTAAAGCAGGCATACCCTCTGTGGTTATTGCAAGGAAGGAATATTCCGACAGCAAGACCTACAGCGAGGCTATACTTGCCGAGCTAAATAGACAGAAGGCCGATCTTGTTGTGCTTGCAGGCTTCATGACTATACTTGATAAGTGCGTGACCGAAGCCTACAGCTATAAGATCATCAATGTTCACCCTGCTCTTATTCCAAGCTTCTGCGGTGAGGGCTTCTATGGACTTAAAGTTCACGAGAAAGCTCTTGAATACGGTGTCAAGGTATCGGGTGCAACTATCCACTTTGTAAATGAAGAGGCTGATGCAGGCGCTATCATTTTACAGGGAGCTGTTGACGTTGCTAACAACGATACTCCAGAAACACTGCAAAGAAAGATCATGGAGAATGTTGAGTGGAAGCTCCTGCCAAAGGCAGTATCTCTTTTCTGTGAGGACAGAATAACAATAAAAGACGGCAAGGCATTTGTCGATCTATAATTATTATGGAGGTCATAACTATGAAAACTCTTGATATTTATGAACAGCTCAAAGCAAACGCATACCCCGGAAGAGGTATCATCATCGGAAAGAGCCCTGACGGAAAAAGTGCTGTAACAGCATACTTCATTATGGGCAGAAGCGTAAACTCCAGAAACAGAGTGTTCACCGAGACCGAAGACGGCATAAAGACCGAGGCGGCTGACCCTTCTAAGCTCAGTGATCCGCACCTTATCATTTATTCACCTGTTCGTGTGCTCGGAAACAAGACTATAGTTACTAACGGCGACCAGACAGATACCATTTACGAGCTTATGGACAAGCAGCAGACCTTTGAGCAGTCCCTCAGAACAAGAGTTTATGAGGACGATGCTCCGAACTACACTCCACGTATCTCGGGTATCATGCACGTTGATAACGGCAAATATAACTATGCTATGAACATAATCAAGTCGGCTGACGGCAATCCTGACTGCGTAGAAAGATTTACCTACGCATACAGCGAGCCACTTAACGGTATCGGACACTTTATCCACACCTATATGGGTGACGGCTCTCCCCTGCCGAGCTTTGAGGGCGAGCCTGAGAAGATCACCGTTCCCGACAGCATAGATGAGTTCACTGAGAAGCTCTGGAACGCTCTTAACGAGGATAACAAGGTGTCTCTTTTTGTAAGATATATTGATATCGAGAGCGGCAAGGCTGTTACTAAGGTCGTTAATAAGTATCAGAAGGTTTAAGATGAAAAAGCCGCTTAAAGTCACACTAATATCTGTCGGTGCTGCTCTTGCAGCAGGTGCAGCGGTATGCGGTCTGATACTTGCAAAAGTGCTGCACCCTAATGAACTGTTTGTTTCAGGCTATGAAGTAAGAGGAGTTGATGTTTCCTCCTATCAGGGAACGATCGACTGGGATAAGCTGAGCAAACAGGATATAAGCTTTGCTTACATCAAGGCTACCGAGGGCAGCAGTTGGACAGACGAGAGGTTTTCTTACAACTTTGAAAAGTCGAGAAAAGCCGGAGTAATATCAGGTGCTTACCACTTTTTCAGTTTTGACAGCAGCGGTGCTGAACAGGCCGAGCATTTTATTGATACTGTACCTGTGTCGGACAAGGCTCTGCCGCCGGCGATAGACCTTGAATTTTACGGCAGCTATTTTGATGATCCGCCAAACAAAGAAAAGGTACAGAAAGAGCTCCGTTCTATGGCTGATAAGCTTGAACAACACTATGGTGTTAAGCCTGTTATATATACCACAGGCAAGGCATTCAGCGCTTATATCGAAGATACTGAGTTTGAAAACTACAGCACATGGACAAGACAGGTCTATGTTCCGTTTGCAAAAGCTGACAGCTGGGATATCTGGCAGTATTCGGATACAGCTGAGCTTGATGGCTACGACGGTGACGAAAAGTGTATAGATATGAATGTGTTTAACGGCACAAAAGAACAATTCGAGAAATACTGTGAAGAAAATGCTCAGAAATGATGAGCTGATAATCAGGAGGTCATAACTATGGCAAACGAAATGCTTTTAAAGTACGGCTGCAACCCTAATCAGAAGCCGTCAAGAGTTTTTATGGAGGATGGAAAGGATCTGCCGATCGAAGTCCTCAACGGAAAGCCGGGATATATCAATCTGCTTGATGCTTTCAACGGCTGGCAGCTGGTAAGAGAGCTTAAAGCTGCAACAGGTATGTGTGCTGCAACATCTTTCAAGCACGTTTCACCTGCGGGTGCTGCTCTCGGAAGGCCACTCAGCGAGACAGAGGCTAAGATCTACTTTGTAGATGACCTTGGAGAGCTCTCCCCTCTTGCCTGTGCATATGCAAGAGCAAGGGGCGCAGACAGAATGTCAAGCTATGGTGATTTTATTGCTCTTTCCGATGTTTGTGATGTTCCTACCGCAAAGATGATCCAGAGAGAGGTATCAGATGGTATCATCGCTCCGGGTTACACCGATGAAGCTCTTGAAATACTTAAATCCAAGAGAAAGGGCACCTATAACATCATCAAGATCGATGAGAAATATGTTCCTGCTGAGATAGAGCGCAAGCAGGTTTTCGGAGTTACCTTTGAACAGGGCAGAAATGAGCTGAAAATTGATAACGATATGCTCTCAAATATCGTTACCGATAACAAGGATATCCCCGATGACAAGAAGGCCGATCTTGTGCTTGCACTTATCACACTGAAATACACTCAGTCAAACAGTGTTTGCTACGTTAAGGACGGTCAGGCTATCGGAATAGGCGCAGGACAGCAGTCCCGTATCCACTGCACAAGACTTGCAGGAAACAAGGCTGATATCTGGTGGCTCAGACAGCACCCGAAGGTTCTCGGTCTGCAGTTCGTTGACAATATCAGAAGACCTGACAGAGATAATGCTATCGACGTTTATATTTCTGACGAACACGATGATGTTCTCGCTGACGGCGCTTGGCAGAATATTTTCAAGGTTAAGCCCGAAGTCCTCACTGACGAGGAGAAGAAAGAGTGGCTCACAAAGAACAGCGATGTATGCCTCGGCTCAGATGCGTTCTTCCCGTTTGGCGATAACATCGAAAGAGCTAAGAAAAGCGGTGTTAAGTATATCGCTGAGCCGGGCGGCTCAATAAGAGACGACCACGTTATCATGACCTGCAATAAGTACGGCATGGCAATGGCATTCACAGGAATAAGATTGTTCCATCACTGATTACAGAGAGGTATTAATTATGTTGAAGAAGATACTGGCAGGCATGATCGCTATGACCGCAATGCTCTCATTTGCATCATGCACTGAAAATGAAGATGATGACAGCAGCAAGGCAACTAAGAAAAGCACGGATTCTTCCGTTGTTGTAACTGAGGGAAGCTCATCAAAGGCTGAGGAAGAAACAACTACTACAACCACAACCGCTGCTACTGAACAGCCTACAGAGACCGAAACTACCACTACTACAACTGCAAAAACCGAAGAGCCTGAGCCTTCTACACCCGTAACTGACGGTGATGTATATGAAGAAGACGATTTCTCTTTAAGCATTGATAGTACAAAATGGATAAAGTATGATGCTGCAAGTGTAGATGGTGAGTCTGTAAAGGAGACTCTTGGTGTAGATGTTGGTTCTTTCAACACTCAGATCAACTGCTTATACACATATGTTGATGATCCTTCAACAACGTTTAATGTTGTTTCAACCTCTGTACCCGGTCTTAAACCTGATATGGATACAAGTGAGTTCATTGATTACTTCACACAGATTCTCGGAAGTGCAAGTGATAAGGTATCTGTTGAATCAACAGAATCCACAAAGGTTGGCTCTAATAATGCTATCCATCTGAAGCTTACTGTTGATACCGGAAACGGTGCAAAGATTTTAGAGGAGCAATATGATATTTTCGGTGACGGAAAAATGGTTGCAATGACATTTACGTCTTCCCCTGATAGTTCTGATGATCATGCAGCCGACTTTAAGGCTATTCTTGATTCATTGAAGATTAAATAAGGAGACCTGATTAATGAATAAAATATTAGTCCTTGCTGCGGCACTGATGATGAGTTTCTCTCTTGCAGGCTGTGCTGAAAAGATAAGCAAGAACTCAGATAGTTCAGGAAGCAGTTCAGCCTCTAAGGCTGATAAGTCTTCTTCAAAAGCAAAAAACAATTCTGAAGATGATATACTTCCTCACACTAATGACGGTAAACTGGAAAGTAATGTATTTGATTGCAGTTTATATACCTTTTCAGTTGATACCGAAAAATGGCTTATGACATCAGATGAAAGTCTTGATTGTTATCTTATGTATATCAAGGATGATAGTCAGGGCAGCTTCAACATTATCTCTACAACTGATGCTGAGATAAAGGCTGATGATCTGGCAGACTACGCTCAGATCATGAAGGATACAAATGAATCAGCAGGAAATATCACCTTTACATCTGATGAAGAAACTACTCTTGGCGGAATACCTGCATATAAGCTTTGCTTCACTCAGAAGCAGGATACGGGGGATCTGTCTACTGAACAGATGATCGCAATTAAGGATAACAATCTCTTTATTATTACATATTCGGCTGCGTCTGACTATTTTGAGCAGCTTAAAGCAGATGTTGATACTATGCTGGGATCATTTAAGATCAAATAATTTGTCCAACAGCTTTCGCAGAGCGATACAGGACTGACGAAAGGAATGATATGTATGAAAATTCTCGTTGTAGGCGGCGGCGGAAGAGAACACGCTATTATTATGAAGCTTGCTGAGTCTCCTTTGGTTGAAAAGCTCTACTGCGCTCCCGGAAACGGAGGAATATCACGATATGCTGAATGCTTTGATGTTTCTGCAACAGATATTGACGGAATGGTAAAGCTTGCTAAAGAACTAAAGGTTGATATGGTAGCAGTTGCCCCCGATGACCCCCTGGTTCTCGGAATGGTTGATGCTATGAGAGCAGAAGGCTTTATGACCTTTGGCCCGACTAAAGATGCTGCTATTATTGAGGGCTCTAAAGTATTTTCCAAGGAGCTTATGAAAAAGTATAAGATACCTACAGCAGGCTATGAAGTATTTACAGACAGCGAGGCTGCAATCAAGTACGTTAAAGAGCAGAACAGCTATCCTACAGTTATCAAAGCTGACGGCCTTGCACTTGGAAAAGGTGTTATACTTGCTGAAAACGAAGAAGATGCAGTTGCAGCAATTCACTCCATGATTGATGATAAGCAGTTCGGAGAAAGCAGCTCAACTATTGTAATTGAAGAGTTCCTGACAGGTCCTGAGGTTTCTGTTCTTTCATTTACAGACGGAAAAACTATCGTTCCGATGATCTCTTCAATGGATCACAAGAGAGCACTCGACGGCGATAAAGGATTGAATACAGGCGGAATGGGTACTGTGTCTCCTAACCCTTACTATACTGATGAGGTTGCTAAAGAGTGTATGGAGAAGATTTTCCTGCCGACTATGAATGCAATGAACAAGGAAGGCAGAACCTTTGAAGGCTGTCTGTACTTTGGCTTGATGATTACACCAAAAGGACCTAAGGTTATTGAATACAACTGCCGTTTTGGTGATCCTGAAACTCAGGTTGTTCTTCCAATGCTTGAGGGTGACCTTTGTGAGATATTCAAAGCAATATATGAGCACAAGCTCTCAGATGTAAAGATCGGCTGGAAGTCAGGCTCATGTGCTTGTGTAGTTATGGCAAGCGGCGGATACCCTGTTAAATACGATAAAGGAATTGAAATCGATGGCCTTGATGACAAGGGACAGGTCGATGGCGCATTTGTTTACCATGCAGGTACAAAGGTATCTGACGGAAAATTCCTGACATCAGGTGGCAGAGTTCTTGGTGTAACCTGCAACGCATATACACTGCAGGGTGCGCTTGATAAGTCCTATGAAGCGGTATCAAAGATAAGCTTCAAGGGTGCTCACTTCAGAAAGGACATCGGACAGAGAGCTCTTAAAGCTAAAACTTCCGATCCGCTTGATCTTGATTACAAAGAGGATATGGAAAACTATATTGAAGAAAACGGAGTTTATCTCCGACAGTAAGATAAAAGCTCCTGCGAAATTTCGCAGGAGCTTTCAGTCTGTCGATAAACTCAAAATAGTGCAGATTTTGCCTCGTCAGGTCTGTACATTCGTACAGACAGACTCGGCTGGAGTGAGGG
>CAMMYU010000154.1:0-4387 GCA_946528545.1 uncultured Ruminococcus sp. | reverse complement strand
TTTCTCCCCTTTAGGTTCCCCCCTTTGTATCCCCCTTCCTTATTCCCTCTTTTGCCCACGAAACCTCAATCGTAGTGCAGAGCTTTGTTCGTCGTTCGTTCGTCACGTCTGGTGACGTGACTTCCCCTTCTTGGCGTGCTAGTTGATAGTGGTCTTGCTTTTATTGCCTCCACCCTTGAGCAGTTTTGCTGTCGCAAAACGCTCGGGTGGTTTATGGGCTTATTAGGGTTGTTGTTTTCCTTTTTTATTTTTCTTTTTTGTTTTTTGTTTCTTGTTTCTTGTTTTTGTTATCACTGTCTATTTCCGCGTTCAAGGTCTGTGAAGCCAAAGCAAAGGTACGTCGCGTATTAGCCGTGCGGCGAGCACCAGGGTTTTCCCTGCCTGATTACTTCTCTTCGGGGTGAAGCTTCTCGAACTTCTCTGTTCTGGCTTTGAGCTTCCTGTCTGCGTAGCCCTCGATGATCTTCATGTCGGTTCTCTCCAGAGCAAGCGCTCCTGCGGGAACGTCCTTTGTGATCGTAGAGCCTGCGCCCGTGTATGCGCCGTCTCCTATATTGACAGGAGAAACAAGGTTTGTGTTGCAGCCGATGAAGGCATTGTCGCCTATTGTTGTGCGGTACTTCTTTTCGCCGTCAAAGTTTACGGTAACTACTCCGCAGCCGAAGTTTACATTCTTGCCGACATCGCTGTCGCCCACGTATGTCAGATGTGCCACGCAGGTATACTCGCCGACTGTAGAGTTCTTGATCTCAACAAAGTCGCCGATCTTTGCGCCCTTCTTAACGTGGGAATCGGGTCTGAGCTGAACGAAGGGCCCTATCTTTGCATTGTCATCGACCTGTGCATTGTATGCCTGAACATAATTAAGGTCAACTCCGTTCCCGATAACGCTGTTTTCAATAACACAGCCTGCACCGATCTTGCAGTTCTCACCGATAGAGGTCTTTCCTCTGAGCTTAACATTGCTGTCTATCCTTGTGCCGATACCGATAGTTACCTTTCTGCCTACCGATACACCGTCGGTGCAGACAAACTCAACACCCTCATCAAGCCACTTGTCAATAACAAGCTTTCTTGCAATATCGTTGAGCGCCAGCAGACCCCTTCTGTCATTTGCGCCCTGTGATACCTGTGGGTTTCTCGATGTGTAAGCGTCAGCCCTCATGCCCTTGCCGAGAAGTATCTCAACGCAGTCGGTAAGGTAGTACTCAGCCTGAGCGTTGTTCTGTTTAAGCTCGGGGAGAGCCTCCAGCAGAGCAGAGGTCTTAAACCAGTAACAGCCCGAATTGATCTCGTCAATGAGAAGCTCCTCGGGAGTGCAGTCCTTGTGCTCACGGATACCCGAGATGCCGTTCTCTGTTCTTATAATTCTTCCGTAGCCTGTGGGGTCGGCTATCTTTGAGGTAACCACCGTTACAGCCGAGCCTGTGCTCTCATGCTGAGCAAGTGCGCCTTTTATAGTTTCGGCATCAATGAACGGAGCGTCACCGCAGAGAATAAGCGTGTTGCCCGATGTATCCTTTCTGAGAAAATCCACAGCCTGCATAACAGCGTGCCCTGTCCCGAGCCTTTCAGCCTGCAGTGCAGTTTCAATAGCAGTCTTTGACTCACGGGCTGAGAGGTACTCATCTATCTGCTCACACTCAAAGCCCTTGACCACGCATATTCTGTCAAGCCCTGAATCCTCGCAGGCAGAGATGACCCATTCGAGCATTGGCTCGCCAAGCACCTCAAGCAGAACCTTAGGCTTGTTTGTTTTCATTCTTTTTCCCTGACCTCCGGCCAGTATAACAACATTATCTGACATAGCTATTTACCCCTTTATTTTTGATCTGAAAATAATGCAGCACTATTAATATAGCACTTTTGCCCGTGTTTGTCAACAAAAACAACCTGACAATCATCGTCTGCTTCCTCTAATTCACGCAGGCATTTCATCACCGCAGGCGCAAACCTTCCGCCCGCTATTGATGACAGCTCCTCATATTTCAGATCAATTTTATTCACCCTGATATAGTCGATAAGCTCATCATGTGTCCTGAGCCTGCCTGCCTGAACAAACTGCTCGGGGCTTAATCTGATAAGGAAGTCAAGCGCTTTTATTTCGGTCATGGTATCACCTCATTAAACAGTATAGCAGTTCGGGCTGAAAAAGTCAACGAAAAACTGCCTCTGCCCCCTTGACACGAAAATAAACCTGTGATATAATACACTAAGCAACTGAAAATATGCGTTTTTTCGCCTTGCGGGGAGCTTTTCCGCAGGGTCGTTTTGCTGTTATGGGGTATGTTGTGATTTTGTTCATATAGGAGTGCCCGTGCAGAGCAAAAATTATTTAGTTTTCCGAAGTTTAAGAAAATGATTATTTCAGCTTAAAACTATCGCAATATTGCGGTACAGGAGGTTATATTATGACAGTAAGGGAAGATCTGAGAAACGTCGCTATTATCGCTCACGTTGACCACGGCAAGACCACTCTGGTAGACCAGATGTTAAAGCAAAGCGGTACATTCAGAGAGAATCAGGCGGTTGAAGAGCGTGTCATGGACTCAAACGACATTGAGCGTGAGAGAGGTATCACCATTCTTGCGAAGAACACCTCTATCAAGTATAAGGACACCAAAATCAACATCATTGACACCCCCGGACACGCTGACTTCGGCGGAGAGGTTGAGCGTGTGCTCAAAATGGTAAACGGAGTGCTGCTTCTTGTTGACGCTGCCGAGGGTCCTATGCCGCAGACAAGGTTTGTTCTGCAGAAGGCACTGGAGCTCGGGCATAAGATCATTATCGTTGTAAATAAGATAGACAAGCCCGATGCTCGTCTTAACGAGGTCGTAGACGAGGTGCTGGAGCTTCTTATGGACCTTGACGCAACTGACGAGCAGCTTGACAGCCCTGTGCTTTTCTGCTCGGGAAGAGACGGTACAGCCTCGCTGACTATGGAGGTCGGCAAGGATATGACACCGCTGTTTGATATGATACTTGAATATATTCCTGCCCCCGAGGTCGATACCGAGGGCTCTATGCAGTATCTTGTATCTGCTATCGACTACAATGAGTATGTGGGAAGAATTGCTATCGGCCGTATCGAGAGAGGCTCAATGAAGGTAAATCAGGACGTTACTATCGGTGACTTCCATGAGACAAAGAAGGAATACAGAGGCAAGATCGTTACGATGTACCAGATAGAGGGTCTTGAAAGGGTGCCCTGTCAGGAGGCAAAGGCAGGAGACATCGTATGTATCAGCGGTATTGAGAATATCACTATAGGAGATACTATCTGCGAGTTCGGCAATTTTGAGCCTGTGCCCTTTGTAAAAATATCCGAGCCTACAGTTGAAATGACATTCAGCGTAAACAACTCACCGTTTGCAGGCAGAGAGGGCAAGTTTGTAACCTCAAGACAGCTTCGTGAAAGACTTTTCAAGGAGCTTCTCAAGGACGTTTCACTCAGGGTAAGCGAGACTGACTCTACCGACAGCTTCAAGGTTGCGGGCAGAGGTGAAATGCACCTTTCTATTCTTATTGAAAACATGAGGCGTGAGGGCTATGAGCTCGGAGTATCGACTCCGCACGTTCTCTACAAGGAGATAGACGGCAAGCTCTGCGAGCCTATTGAGAGACTGGTAATAGACGTTCCCGAGGGAGCAGTCGGCTCCGTAATGGAGAAGATAGGCTCACGAAAGGGAGAGCTGCAGGAGATGACCCCTGTAGGCAGCAGAATGAGACTGGAATTTCTTATCCCTGCAAGAGGACTGTTCGGCTACAAGAGCGAATTCCTGACCGACACCAAGGGCGAGGGAATTATGAGCTCGGTATTCCACAGCTATGAGCAGTACAAGGGCGATATTCCCAAGCGCTCTACAGGCTCGCTGGTTGCATTCGAGACAGGTGAGGCAGTTACCTACGGCCTGTACAACGCACAGGAGAGAGGTGAGCTCTTTATCGGAGCAGGCACACCCGTATATGAGGGCATGATAGTAGGCGCATCACCGAAGCAGGAGGACTTGGTAGTCAACGTATGCAAGAAAAAGCACCTTACAAACACCCGTGCAAGCGGCTCGGACGATGCTTTGAGACTTATCCCGCCGAGGATAATGAGCCTTGAGGACTGTCTTGAATTCATCGCCGACGATGAGCTCCTTGAAATAACACCTAAGAATATCAGGATAAGAAAGAAGACGCTCTCGAATACTCAGCGTGCAAAAGACAGAGCTAAAATGTAATAATATCGGTATAAAGAGCCCGTTCGTTTGGATCGGGCTCTTTTGTATGCCTCCCCGGATAATAATTTGCCTTACTGCCCGCAGGAGCTATTGGGGAAAACCTTTCTGAAGAAAGGTTCTTCCCCAAACCCCTTTCCAAAGACTTTTAACTCTTTTTG
>CAMMYU010000153.1:0-6109 GCA_946528545.1 uncultured Ruminococcus sp. | reverse complement strand
TGGGTAATATGACGGAAAGCTGGCAAGCAGATGATGTGCAGAGGCGTTAGCCGCGGGTCGCGCGGTGTTGCCTTAAAGCTTCAGTCTTTGAATTTTTTGTAGATCAGCAGACCGACTATCCAGCCAATACCGCCGATAAGGCCTACCAAAGCAAGAATTCCGAATATTTTCTGCGCTGTCTCAAAGAAAAGTGCAAAGCAGAAAAGCCATACCAGCAGGCAGAAAGCGAAAAAGCCTGCAACCCCGAGAGTGATCTTCTTTTCAAGGTCAGAAAAACTCAGACCTCCGAAAAAATCACCCATATCATAGCTTATCTTTGAAATAAACTGTCTGATCTTGTCCATAATAATACCTCCCTTATATTATTAGCATCGAATCACCGAAGCTGAAGAACCTGTATTTTTCCTCAACCGCTGTTTTGTAGGCATTCATCGTTTTATCATATCCGAGGAATGCCGAAACCAGCATTATAAGCGTGCTCTCGGGCAGGTGGAAGTTCGTTATCAGGCCGTCAAGCACCTTGAATTCAAAGCCCGGGTAGATGAATATTTCCGTAAAGCCGTCACAGGGCTTTATCTCACCGCCGTTGTCTGCGGCAATGCTTTCAAGCGTCCTGCACGAGGTAGTTCCCACAGCGATCACACGGCCGCCGTTTTTCTTTGTATCATTTATCATCTGAGCTGTTTTGTCATTAAGCTCATAGTGCTCTCTGTGCATTTTGTGGTCAAGAACGTACTCTTCCTTTACGGGTCTGAATGTTCCAAGCCCCACATGAAGCGTCACATAGGCAATACCCACACCCATTTCTTCAAGCTCTCTGAGCTGTTCCTTAGTAAAGTGCAGCCCTGCCGTCGGTGCTGCCGACGAGCCAAGCTCACGGGAGTAGACCGTCTGATAACGCTCCTTGTCCTTGAGCTTTTCGGTAATGTACGGCGGAAGCGGCATCTGCCCTATCTCATCAAGAGCCGCAAAGAAGTTAGTGTCACACTCAAACTGAGCTATGCGGTTTCCGTCTTCAAGCACATCGGTTATGACAGCCTTCAGAAGCCCTCCGCCAAATGTAAACCGAGTGCCGACCTTTGCCTTCTTTCCGGGTCGGCAGAGGATTTCCCATTCCAGGTTTCCTCTCTGCTCAACAAGCAGGAACTCAATGAATGAGCCCGTGTCCTCACGCTCGCCGTAAATTCTTGCAGGCAGTACCCTTGAATCGTTCAGTACCAGCAGGTCACCCTTTCTGAGGTAATTGCATAGGTTATAGAAGCGGTCATGTGTGATCTCGCCTGTCTGACGGTCTACCTTCAAAAGCCTTGATGAGTTTCTGGGCTCAACAGGTGTCTGTGCTATCAGCTCCTCGGGGAGCTCATAGTAAAAGTCAGACCTTTTCATGTTGTTTATATCAAGCATATTAATCTCCGTTTTCTCCGATCTGTCCTCAAGGGGAGTACAAAAGGCCTTCGTGTTCGTACTCAGAGCACAGTTTTACAAAAAATTAATAAATTTCAGCCGCTATCTATTGACATATCGGAAAATATTTGTTATTATGTGTTGTAGGATAGAGGCGCAGCGTAGATCAGTATCCTTTACCCGCCGTAAGCTCAGGCTTGTTCGGCAAGGTCTTCCCGGACTGATGGGTTAGGTGAAAGGCGAAACTGCCGAAGCGGGCATTGGGAGCTGTCTTAGCTGACTGATAATTTAACAGATTATCGGTTGTCATCATTACTTATGATGGAGTGCTATCGAAAACATCGATATCAACATTCTTATTATATTGTATGATGCGCCGGTTTTCAACCGGTTTTTTTATTATTTTGGTTATTTTATTAAATTTTTATTAAATCTGCACAGTTGAACATCTCGTCTGACCTCTTGATTTGGTGATTTTTACAGTGCAGAGAAAGGGAGTTTTAACAATGAGACAGTACAATGTAGGTATCATCGGAGCAACGGGTATGGTAGGTCAGAGATTTTCTCTGATCCTTGACAAGCACCCTTGGTTCAACGTAGTATGCGTAGCGGCATCGCCCCGTTCAGCAGGCAAGAAGCTCAAGGACGCTGTAGCAGGCAAGTGGAAGCTTCAGGATCCGCTGCCCGAGGCAATCGGTGAGCTGACAGTTCTCGATGCAACTGCTGACGTTGAGAAGATAGCTTCAATGGTAGACTTCGTGTTCTGCGCAGTTGATATGAAGAAGGACGAGATCAGAGCTCTTGAGGAGACCTATGCAAAGGCTGAGTGCCCTGTGGTTTCCAACAACTCTGCTCACAGACATACAGACGATGTTCCTATGGTTATCCCCGAGATCAACCCCGAGCACATCGAGATTATTGAAGCACAGAGAAAGAGACTCGGCACAAAGAAGGGCTTTATCGCAGTTAAGTCAAACTGCTCGCTGCAGAGCTATGTGCCTGCACTTGCACCTCTGCATGAGAAATACAAGGTAACTAAGGCTCTTGCCTGCACATATCAGGCAATTTCGGGCGCAGGCAGAACCTTTGAGACATGGCCCGAGATTCTCGACAATGTTATCCCGTATATCGGCGGAGAGGAAGAAAAGTCCGAGAAGGAGCCTATGAAGATCTGGGGTCACATCGAGGGCGACAAGATAGTTGACGCAACTGAGCCTAATATCACAGCTCAGTGCCTGAGAGTGCCTGTTTCTGACGGTCACACTGCCGCTGTTTTCGTATCGTTTGAGAATAAGCCTTCAAAGGAAGAGATCCTTCAGGCTTGGAAGGACTTCTCGGGCGTTCCTCAGGAGCTTCAGCTTCCGAGTGCTCCTAAGCAGTTCCTCAACTACTTCACTGAGGACGACAGACCGCAGGCAAGACTTGACAGAAACCTCGAGGGCGGCATGGCAGTGTCTATCGGAAGACTGAGAGAGGACAGCCAGTACGATTATAAGTTCGTATGCCTTTCACACAACACCCTGAGAGGTGCAGCAGGCGGAGCAGTTCTCCTTGCAGAGCTCCTCGCAGCAAAGGGCTATTTTGACTAAACCTATACAAAGGGAGATATTACAATGAAAAAGACAATTTTTACAGGCGCAGGAGTTGCTATTGTTACTCCTATGAACGCTGACGGCTCAATTAACTATGATGAGCTGGGACGTCTTATAGACTTTAACATTGAAAACGGAACAGATGCTATCATCATCTGCGGAACAACGGGCGAGAGCTCTACTATGACAGATGAGGAGCACATTGAGACGATCAGGTTTGCAGTTGAGCACACAAAGGGAAGAGTTCCTGTTATTGCAGGCACAGGCTCCAATCACACAGAGTACGCTGTAAACCTCTCTAAGAAGGCTGAGGAGCTCGGTGCTGACGCACTTCTCTGCGTAACACCTTACTACAACAAGACCTCTCAGAAGGGTCTTATAGCTCACTTTACAGCTATTGCAAATGCAGTAAAGATACCGATCATTCTTTACAATGTTCCGTCAAGAACAGGCACAAATATCCAGCCGAAGACAGCTTATGAGCTTTCAAAGGTCGAGAATATCGTTGCTTTGAAGGCAGCAAGCGGCAACATCAGCCAGATAATGGAGACCGCACATCTTTGTCAGGGACAGCTTGACATCTACTCCGGCAATGATGACCAGATAGTTCCTATCATGGCTATCGGCGGAAAGGGAGTTATCTCAGTTCTTTCAAACTGCGTTCCAAAGGAAACTCATGAGATCACACAGCTTTGCCTTGATAACAAGTTCGATGAAGCAACAAAGCTTGCGTTCAGGTATCTGCCGCTGGCACACGCACTCTTTAATGACGTGAACCCGATACCTGTAAAGGAAGCTCTGAATATTATGGGCTTCAAGGCAGGCGAGTGCAGAATGCCTCTTATCAGGTCAGAGGAAGCAAAGATCGAGGAGCTCAGAAAGGCTCTCGACGATCTTGGTCTTGTTGGCTGCATCAAGTAAGCGATAGTTTAGATAGGGCGGAGCAATCTGCCCTATCATTTTATAAAGGGGACTGATAAAAATGACAAGAATAGTTATCTGCGGAGCCTGCGGAAAAATGGGCAGGTTCATAAACGATGTTATAAAAGGACGTGACGACTGCGAGGTGCTTGCAGGTGTGGACAAGCTCGGTGAGGCTTATGACAGCTTCCCTGTGGTAAAGTCTGTAAAGGAGCTTAGCGAAAAGCCTGATGTTATTATCGACTTTTCTCACCCCTCGGCACTGGGTGAGCTGCTTGAATACGGCCTTACAACAGGAACACCTCTGGTGCTTGCCACAACAGGCTACAGCGAGGACGAGCTCTCACAGATACACAAGGCAGCAGAGCAGGTGCCTGTGTTCTTCACCTTCAATATGACTCTCGGCATAAACCTTATGGCCGAGCTTGCAAAAAAGGCAGCAAAGGTGCTCGGCGGACAGTATGACATCGAGATCATCGAAAAGCACCACAACCAGAAGATCGACGCTCCCTCGGGCACAGCTATAATGCTTGCCGATGCGATAAACTCAGTTCTTGATACCAAGTGCGAGTATGTCTATGACAGGCACTCCGTAAGGGCTAAGAGAACCAAAAACGAGATCGGTATGCACTCAATCAGAGGCGGTACTATCGTAGGTGAGCACGAGATACTTTTTGCAGGCCGTGATGAGGTCATCACCCTGAAGCACGAGGCTCACTCAAAGCAGGTGTTTGCAGTCGGAGCTGTAAATGCAGCAGTGTTCCTCAAGGACAAGACCGCAGGTCTTTACAATATGAGCGATCTGCTGGCGGAGGTCTGAGTATTGAGTAAATTCACACTTATAAAGCAGGAGGGTGCTGCCCGACGGGGTCAGTTCGAGACAGTTCACGGCACAATACAGACCCCCGTGTTCATGAACGTTGGCACATCGGCGGCTATAAAGGGCGGAGTATCCTCGATAGACCTGAGAAATGAGCTCAAATGTCAGGTGGAGCTTTGTAATACCTACCATTTGCACGTCAGACCATCTGACGAGGTCATCTATAAAATGGGCGGTCTGCATAAGTTTATGAACTGGGACAGACCAATCCTCACCGACAGCGGCGGCTTTCAGGTGTTCTCGCTGGCAAAGCTTCGCCGCATAAAGGAAGAGGGCGTGTACTTCAATTCTCATGTAGACGGCAGAAAGATCTTCATGGGACCCGAGGAGAGTATGCGGATACAGTCAAACCTTGCCTCGACTATAGCTATGGCTTTCGATGAATGTGTTGAAAATCCGGCCGAGCACAGCTACTCCAAAGCATCGTGCGAGCGTACCACACGCTGGCTGGAGCGCTGCCGCAAAGAAATGGACAGGCTGAATTCTCTGGAAACAACTATCAACAGGGAGCAGCTTCTGTTCGGTATCAATCAGGGCTGTACCTATGATGACCTCAGAATTGAGCACATGAAGCGTATCCGTGAAATAGAGTGCGCAGGCTATGCGATAGGCGGTCTTGCAGTGGGTGAGCCCACAGATGTCATGTACCATGTCATTGAGCAGGTAGAGCCCTATATGCCAAAGGACAAGCCCAGATACCTTATGGGAGTGGGAACACCCTCAAACATAATTGAGGCGGTTTATAGAGGAGTTGACTTCTTTGACTGCGTAATGCCGAGCCGAAACGCAAGGCACGGAACTCTTTTCACATGGAGTGGTATAATGCACATCAAAAACAAAGCCTATGAGACCGACCCGAAGCCCATAGACGAGGATTGTACCTGCCCTGTCTGCCGTAATTTCAGCAGAGCCTATGTGCGCCACCTCTTCAAGTCAGAGGAGCAGTTAGGCGGAAGGCTTGCTGTAATGCACAATCTGTATTTCTATAACACTCTCACCGAGAGGATAAGAGAAAACCTCGATAACGGCACCTTCACCGAGTTCAGAAATAAGTACTCTGACCAGTTAGCACAGAAATGCGATACATAAACAAATCCCGAAGTCTTTAAGACGAATACCCATATAGAAGTTTTGCCCCCAAGCGTTTATGCGCTTAGGGGCATTATATTTTATACGGTTGCTAAGATAAATCAGAATTTGCATTATCATAACTTATTTTGTTACTTGTCCTTTTCTGTATCTACCGAAAAAAATACCGTCATCAACATATTTGTCAGCCTGAGATACCCACATCGGAAATTTTCCTGTTGCT
>CAMMYU010000152.1:0-13200 GCA_946528545.1 uncultured Ruminococcus sp. | reverse complement strand
GCTCGGTCCACTTGAGCCGGGTAAGTTATTCGTATTCCCGCTTGAGGACGGCGAGGAACAGGTGCTTCGTAACGTCCGTTTGGCAGGAAACCAAGCAGGCACAGCGGATTTCAACGCAATAGACCCGACCGAACGTGTACGCTGCATTTTTATGCTTAATGAATGGGTAGAGATCTACCCGGATACCGATGCCGAAAGCGGACTGAAATGCTGGGTGTTCAGGCATAAGGACGATCTTGCCTTTTATCTTGATAACACGCTTTCCGAGGAGGCCGACGGCTTTGCTCAGATGCTTGACCTTAATAAAAACCCCGATGATGAAAACTCGAATTGGGGCAGCTTTTATCTTAACCCTGAGGAATGTGAGGCAGGGCTTTACGATCTTGTATTCACATATAACGACAAACCCGTGGGTGCGCTCATCACTAAGTTCTATAACAATGATGAGCTAATGGAAAAGTCTGACGAAGAACTGGAAGAGCTTATGAAAGGCATAGTATCATAAATGAATTTATGTACAATATCAATGGTTATATTCAAAAGTCCTATAAATATGACATTAGTATGTTGCTTCCTTGTTGTATATACGACATTCCACATGGCATAGCCTAATGGCGCACCTGTTTTCCGTTCCACACAAGTCCGAATAGGAATTGTGGAGCATACCGCAACAGGCACAAACCCTATTGAAACGAATAACCGCAAGCTCTCGGAAACGCTCTGTAAGCGTTTCTGAGGGCTTTTTCTTTTCAACGGTTAAGTTTTCCGCTTCGCAGGCTCAGACGGCTGTGATGGGCTTTGACCTTCGCCGGACAGTCAAGCAGAGGTCGGCTCGGCAATGCCGTGTTCCGTTTCATACTCCCTGACAAGGTATTAAAAAGGTGTTATGCCTGAAAAAACTTCGCATACAGAGCTGCCCCTGTATGCGAAGTGTGTTCAGCGTTTCATGCTGTTATTCTTTTTTCTCATTTTCTGCTTGTTGCGGCCGTTCTGCTTGGTGGCAGACTTCTTGGTATTGCTCTTCTGAGACTTCTGCTCTGCTGATTTTGGCGCAGGAGCTGTCTCAACCTCGGGAGTATGTCCGCCCGAATCTGAATCGTCGCTCACATTATCGGAAGTGCTGTCCTGCTCGGGTGCAGGCTTCTCAGCTTCTTCTGTCTTGTCTTTCTGCTCATCAGATGCCTTAGGCTCAAAAACATCGTCCTCAAGGATAGAGTTATACTCCTCGTCAGCACCTGTTTCAGCCTTTTCCTTGTCCTTTTTGAGAGCTTCTTCTATCCTCTTCTTTTCAGCTTCCTTGCCGAACTTCTCATTGTACTCTCTTTCAAGCTCTATAAAGCTCTCGTCGTCAGCCTTTGCCTTCTTGATCTTAGCTTTCAGAGCCTTTTTCTCAGCCTTGTTTTCTTCATAGGTACTGTACTGCTCAAGCTGTGCCTTAGAAAGCTCGGTCTGATAGAAGAACTTATAGTCGGAATTTCTCTTGACTATTCCTCTGAACACAAAGATAAGTATTACTGAAATAAGCACGCAGGCTCCTGCAAGAAGCTGTGATACTCTGATATTACCAAGATAGAGGGAGTCTGTTCTGAGCCCCTCGATGAAGAAACGTCCGAGGCCGTACCAGCCTGCATACATCAGGAAGACCTCTCCGTCGAACTTTCTGTGTTTGAAATAGATGTGCAGAAGGATAAAGCCTATCAGACACCAGAGCGACTCATACAGGAAGCATGGGTGTACAGGCTGATATGACGATACCTGTCCGCCGAGATCGTCAAAATGATCGGAAATGTAGGTCATGGTGGAAAGGCTCTGCATACCCCAGGGAAGCTTTGTGTTTGAGCCGAAGGCCTCCTGATTGAAGAAGTTGCCCCAGCGCCCTATGCACTGCCCTATCAGGAAACAGGGCGCTACTATATCAAGCATAGCGGTAAGCTTCAGCTTTCGTATCTTGACGATTATTCCGCCCACTAAAATTGCTCCGATGATACCGCCGTAAATGGCAAGTCCGCCGTCACGGATATTGAAGAAATCTTTGAATTTCATATCCGCATTAAAAACAATATAGTATAGCCTTGCACCGAAAATAGCTCCGACAAGACCGCCGATAACCGCATCTGTCGCTCTGTCGGGGTCGATGCCTGCGGGCTTCATTTTTTTGTAGCCGTAGATCATGGCAAGCAGAATTCCTACTGCGATAAGAAAGCCGTACCAGTAAATCTCGATGTTTGTTCCGGGAATCTTGAAAAAGACCCTGTTGATGTTGATTCCGTTTTTCAGGATATTGTCGCCGCTGCCGAAATTAGGGAAATAAACCTTGCTGGGGTTTGCCCTCATTTTTTCGAGCAGAGCCTCATTGGCGGTCTGATCGGCGAGCACCTGCATAAGCGTACTCATTTTATCATTCCTTTCTGACTATAGATATTGCACTGTACTTCGGGTCGAGGTAATCAATTGCTGCCTGTCGGCAATCCTCTGCCGTAAGTGCTCTGAATGCTCTTATCTGGCTGAAAGCATCTGCACCGTCAAGCGCACTTGATGCAAGATAGCCGCCGCAGACACGCTCGGGATTTGTAAACTCCCTGATAAGCTGTCCGTAGATCGACTTCCTGACAATATCAAAGCGCCTTTGCTCAAAGCCCTCTTTTTTCACACGTTCTATCTCACGCAGGATATACTCACGCACCTTGTCGGGGTCTTGCGACTCTCCTACAAAGGAGAGGAAGAATACACCGTCTTTGAGCATAAGATCGTAGCAGAACGTTGAATTTATAAGTCTTAGGTCAAGAAGCTCCTTATACAGCGGAGACATATTGCCTGAAAGAAGCTCAAGCATTACTGCGCAAGCGATCCCTGCCTTCATTCGCTCCTCTCCGTCAAGCGGAAGCGCCTTGAAGCCTATATTGAATATCGGCAGGCCTACCTCAGCCTTTGCCTCTATCCTGTCTTGGCAGACCTCTCTCGGCTCTTCGGGGATATAGGTATCAACCTGCTTGTCCTCACAGTCACGAAGAAGCCTGTCGGCTATCTCAATGACCTTATCCTCATCAACATTTCCTGCAACAGCAAGGAACATATTGTGAAGGTCATAGAAATTGTTATAGCATTCATAGAGAAGCTCAGGAGTTATCTTCGCTATAGATTCCTCAGTGCCGACAATGTCTATTTTTATAGGGTGCTCACTGTACAGGGCTTTAAGAAGATTATAAAAGCACTGTCTGTCGGGAGAGTCAAGACCCATTCTTATCTCCTGCCCGATTATACCGAGCTCCTTGTCTATCGTCTCCTGAGTGAAGTATGGCTTCTGAACAAAATCAAGAAGTATCTCCAATGACTGCTCCCAGTTCTGCGAGCAGTTAAAATAGTAGGCTGTATGGTCAAAGGTAGTATACGCATTTGCAGATGCGCCCGTCCGGGCGAAGAGTGCAAAGGCTGTACAGTCATCGTTCTCGAAAAGCTTATGCTCTAAGAAATGGGCTATACCCATCGGAACTGTTGTATATTCCTTCTGACCTGCGGTTTTGAAAATATTATTGAAAGAGCCGTACTTGGTTGCAAACATAGCCGAGGTAGTGCGGTAGCCCTCCATCTTCCAGACCATTATATCAAGTCCCGACTTGTGATGAATAACGGAATACTGCTCCCCGAGCTGTTCGTCTCTTACTATCTCTTTGTTTATCACTGCGCCTTCACCTCGCTTACTGCCCTCAGTACAAAGACTGTATCAAGCTTAAATGAGGCTGCACACTCCATAAGCTGTTCACGGGTCACTGCATTTATCATCTCGCAGACCTCGTTCGGCGAATAAGCTGTGCCCCTTGTCATCTGAGCAATATACCAGTCCTGCATACCGTAGGGGCTGTCGTAATTGCTGCTGAAGCCGTCACAGAGCGCCCGCTTTGCATTATCTATATCCTCATCAGAGAAATTGCCGTTTGCTGCTTCACTTAACTGCCTGAGGATCTCTTCTCTTGCTATGTCGATATTATCGGTCTCAACACCGCTGTCAACGAAAAGAACATTTTTACGGTCGCCGTAAACCGATGAGCAATAATAGCACAGCGAAAGCTTTTCTCTCACATTCTCCATGAGCATTGAAGTGCTCGAAGCACCGTAAAGAATATTGAAAAGCTTTGCGGTATAAATATCCTTATAGTCAGACTTGAAGGCCATAACCATTTTACTCTGATTGACAACCGCATCCTCGGTTTCATATACAGGCTCTGTCTTCATAGGTGATATTCGCCTGAATTCAGGGAACTCGATCCCCTCCCTTTTTGTAAACGGAAGAATACGCTTTCTGATAATATCTGCACAGCGCTTTACGCTGTCATCACCGCTGACGCTGATCTCTATCGCACAGTTATCCATAAGCTGTTTGAGATAAGCAAGCAGATCTGCACCTGTGAGCGATAAAACATCATTTTCGGTTCCAAGGTCGGAATAGAGCGCAGGCTCGCCCTCAAAAACAAGCTTGCGGGCTTTTTTCAGAGCATACTTTCTTTTATTATTGACGGTTGCGGCAATTGCATCTATGGCTTCCTTCTGCTTCAGCTGAAAATACTCTTCATTGAAAGAGCCTTCAACCAGATGCGGCCTGAACAGGCAGTCAAAAAGAAGGTCAGTCATTTTGTCCGATATTGTTTCGCCGTCAAGTGTGCAGCGGTCAGAAATAAAGCCGCAGCCTATACCTGTCAGATAATAGTCTCCCATTCTCGTTGAGACAGGTGAAACATAGCTGCCGTAAAGACCCTCTGTCTCTTCAAGGAGAGCCGTTCTTGACGGAATATTTTCATTTGAGGTCGTAAGCAGGTCAAAAAGGAGCGCACTTTTCAGAACACTGTGCTTTTCAAGCTTCGTTATGAAGCTTACCCTTACGCTGCAGCTTCTGAACTTACTGTCAGTAACACAGCTAAGAGCGACTCCGCCGCCTAAAACCTCTCTGTTATAAGCTATTGACAATGTTTTATTTCCTTTCCATTGTAGTTCACAAATTACATTGTATCACAAATGCTCAAAAAAGTAAAGCATTTTATGATCCGATGACTGTATACTGAAGGTTTTCCCAGTGAAGGAGTGTGCCCTCATCGGCTTCCTCGGGGATAAGGGCTCTTGCAATGAGAAGCTCTTCTCCTGTTGATGTTTCTGTCAGGTGAGCGTAGTCACCGTCTATCCTGTCTACTCTGTAGTCCTTAGGCTCCATTGTATCCTCCTGTATTTTTGGGCATCATAAAGGCAACGTTGTTTTCGCCCACTGCGTCACTGAGCGCTTCAATGAGTTCACGGCTTACATTAACGGCAGTCAGTCCCTTGATGCCTGTCTTTTTTCTTATGTCCTCAAACCAGATTATAAGCTTTCTTCCGTTTTCACTGCGGTATTTCTCCGCTATGGAAATCACCTTCTGCACAGCTTCCTTATCTGTACTGCTGAGCTTCACGCAAAGGTCACGCTCAAGCAGCTGATTACAGAAGTCTTCCACAGGCTCGCAGAGGTCTGCAAGAATTTTTGTTTCCTCATCATCACGGACCGAAAGCCTTCCGAAAACGTGCAGGAGCGCCTTTTCTTCTATAAATTTAGCGCAAAGCTCATACACCTTCGGGAAAACAATTATCTCGATCTGGGAATATTTATCCTCAATGGTCATAAAACACATAAGGTCTCCCTTTTTGGTGATAAGCTGTCTCTTGGCGATAACCATTCCGCAGTAGTGAACACGGTCTCCGTCACGGAAGCCCTTCTGTTCCTCGCAACTGCCGTTTATTATCTCCGAGGCAGTTTTGCTCTGTCCTGCTTTGAGTATCGGAAAGAACTTATCTATCGGGTGACCCGAGAGGTACATTCCAAGAGCCTCGTGCTCATATTCAAGGAGAGTTTCCCTGTCATATTCCTCACAGGGCACAACGTGGTACTCGGGCTTGACATTGGCATTGTTTGAGAAGAAGTCAAGCTGTCCCGAAAGAACGCCGTCGGTTTCATCTGCGGCTATCCTCATAACAAATGCACACGAATCTATCATTTCGTGCCTGTTGTGCGGAAAGCTGTCAAATGCACCGCTTTTGATAAGCGCATCAACATTTCTGACATTTATATCCTTGCCCTGAATTCTGGTACAGAAATTCATAAGCGAGGTAAACGGCCCTGCGGTTTCACGCTCACGGATAATGCGCTCGATCGCGCCCTCTCCGAGACCCTTTACTGCGAGCAGTGCAAACTTTATGCCCTCATCACAGGGTACAAAGCCCCTCTCGCTGCTGTTTATATCAATGGGGAGTATCTTTACACCGTGCTTGACAACATCAGTGATGTAGCCCATAAGCTTGCCTGTGCTGTCAAGAAGAGCATTTGTCATCAGTGCTGCCATATACTCTTTATAATAGTGGCATTTCAGATATGCCGTCTGGTAGCTTACAAAGGCATAGGCACAGGCATGAGATTTATTGAAGGCATAGCTTGCAAATGAGGTCATTTCATCAAAGATCTCATTTGCGGTCTTTTCGGGAACACCGTTTGCAACAGCGCCTACGCACTGACCCTCCTCGCCCCAAATGAAAGCCTTGCGCTCATTTTCAAGCACTGCTGACTTTTTCTTCGCCATAGCTCGCCTTACAATATCGGCTCTGCCGTAGGAGTAGCCTGCAAGGGTACGGAATATCTGCATTACCTGCTCCTGATACACTATACAGCCGTAGGTGACTTCAAGAATATCTTTCAGAAGAGGGTGCTTATAGGTTACTAAGCTGGGGTTGTGGCGGTTTCTGATATAGGTAGGTATTGAGTCCATAGGCCCCGGGCGGTAGAGAGAAATGACCGCTATAAGGTCCTCAATGCCCGTAGGTCTGAGCCTTGTTATAGCCGAGGTCATGCCTGCGCTTTCAAACTGGAAAACGCCCCCTGTCTGACCCTTTGAGAGCATATCAAAAACTGCCTGATCGTCTATAGGTATCGAATTTATATCAAATGAGGGGTTACTCTTTTTTATACTCTTACAGCAGTGGTCGATGATAGTCAGGTTTCTGAGCCCCAGAAAATCAATTTTCAGAAGCCCTAAGCGTTCCAGTATTGTCATAGTGTACTGGGTTGAGACCTGACCGTCTCTTGCATAAAGAGGAACGTAATAGTCAACAGGCTCTTTTGTGATTACAACTCCTGCCGCATGGGTAGATACGTTTCTTGGCATACCCTCGATACGCATAGCTGTGTCTATTACCTGCTTTGCCTGCTCATTGGTATTATAAAGCTCTCTCAGAGCAGGGTCCTGCCTTACCGATACCGAGAGCTTTGCATATCTCGGCACCTTTTTTGAAATGCTGTCTCCAACCTGATAGGCAAAGCCCATAGCCCGTGCTGAATCTCTTACAGCCTGCTTTGCGGCAAGCGTTCCGAAGGTTGCTATCTGAGCAACATGGTCTGCACCGTACTTGCGGATAACATAGTCGATAACACGCTGTCTGCCTTCCATGCAGAAGTCAATATCAAAGTCAGGCATGGAAACTCTTTCGGGGTTTAAGAAACGCTCGAAGAGAAGATTATATTTCAAAGGGTCAACTCCTGTGATACCGATGCAGTATGCGCAGAGACTTCCTGCGCCCGAGCCTCGCCCCGGGCCTACAGGAATGCCCTTTGATTTTGCGTAATTTATAAAGTCCCAGACTATCAGATAGTAGTCCGTATAGCCCATTCCTGTAATGATGTCAAGTTCATAATCAAGCCTTTTGAAGGCTTCCTCAGAGGGCTCTCCATAGCGCTTATATAGACCGTCAAGGCACATTTTACGAAGGAAAGCCTCGTTGTCCTCAACACCGTCAATATGGAAGTACGGCAGCTTTGTATTTCCGAATTCAAATTCCACATTACAGCGCTCTGCTATCCTTACAGTATTGGCTATCGCCTGCGGACAATTTGAGAAAAGCTCCGCCATTTCATCTCCCGATTTTACATAGAACTCCTCCGTCGGGAAAGCCATTGAGTTTTCGTCCTCAATAGTTTTTGCTGTTGAGATACACATAAGTATCCTCTGAGCATAAGCGTCTTCACGTCTGAGATAGTGGCAGTCATTTGTAGCGGCAAGCGGTATGCCTGTCTGATTTGAGAGCCTGATAAGGCTTGGATCGATACGCTTCTGATCTATATCCTTGTGGTCCTGTATCTCTATAAAATAGTTGTCCTTGCCGAAAATGCCCTGATATTCCAGAGCAGTCTCAACTGCGGATTCATAGTCATCACGGGCAAGAAGCACTGCTATCTCGCCTGCAAGACAGCCTGACAGGCAGATAAGTCCGCTATGATGTTTTCTCAGAAGCTCCTTGTCGATTCGGGGCTTCATGTAAAAGCCTTCGGTGTATGAGAGTGACACAAGCTTTATCAGATTGCGGTAGCCCTCTTCATTCTCGCAGAGAAGAATGAGATGATAGGGCGCATCTATCCGACCTTCCTTGTCCTTCCTTGAGCGTGGCGCTACATAGACCTCACAGCCGATTATAGGCTTTATGCCCTCTGACTTGCAGGCATTGTAGAACTCTACCGCTGCGAACATATTGCCGTGATCTGTGACAGCAACAGCCGTCTGACCCAGTTCCTTTACACGCAAAACAAGCTCCTCAATACGGCAGGCACCGTCAAGGAGCGAGTATTCACTATGCAGATGTAAATGAACAAAGGGTGTCATGGTTATCTCCTAGGCTTTTGCTTTCTCTCTGATCTCATCGGCATAAGCCGAAATTTTCTGTAATCTGTGATTTACTCCCGAACGTGAAATAGGCGGTGTAAGCATATTTCCAAGCTCCTTTAAGCTTATGTCGGGATTGTTGTACCGAAGCTCTGCCATTTCACGAAGCGCAGGCGAAAGCTCCTCAAGACCGACTGTACGGTCGATAAGCTCTATATCCTCAAGCTGCTTTTCGGCTGCTTTAAGAGTTTTTTCTATATTTGCGTTGTCGCAGTTGACAGCACGGTTTATTTTGTTTCTCATATCCTTCATCATCTTGACGTTCATTATCTCAAGAGCGCACATCTGCGCTCCCATGATAGCAAGCATATCAATGATGTTTTCGGATTCTTTTATATATACTATCTGCGAATTTTTGCGTTCTATGTGCTTGGGAACTATATCAAAATGCTCTATTAATATAAGCCCGAAATCATTGCACAAATCAAGTGAAGGCATTACAAATTCGAGGTGGTACTTCTTCTCGGGGTCATTGACCGAGCCGCAGGCAAGAAATGCCCCTGCGGCAAGCTGAGGGAGATACTTCTCCTTCGGGAGATCATCGGGCATAAGCCTTCTGCTCTGATCCATTGCAAACATACTGAGAAGCTCTATCCTGTTTTCACTGCCTGCGACTTCTACATTATAAAGAGAACCGCTGTTTTTACGGCTCTGCTCTGTCACACGGACGGCATCTTCACGCTCTAAAAGCCTGTTGACGTTTTTTATGAAAAAGTCTCTGACATCTTCATTCTCGGTCAGAAACGATATTTCCTTATCCGAGAGCTGATTGCAGCAGGTAAGAAGCCCCATTAAGCATACATCTGCCTTGGAGCGTGAGTTTATCTTCTCGATTATCTCTTTTTTTACATTCGCAGAAAACGATTCTTTCATATCTATCTTTCTATATCTCTGTGAGTAACTCTTATCCTGTGACCCTCAACCATAAGATGAGCGCTGAGCGCCTCGGCGAAGGTAACGCTGCGGTGCTTTCCGCCCGTACATCCGAAAGCTATTACAAGCTGACTTTTGCCCTCCTTTTTGTAAAGAGGGATAAGAAAATCTACAAGCTCGCACAGCTTTTTGAGAAGCTCCCTTGCCTCCTCAAAAGAGAGGACATAGTCAGATACCTCGCTGTTGAGGCCTGTTTTTTGTTTAAGCTCGGGAATATAAAACGGATTTGGCAGACATCTTACATCAAACACAAGGTCGCCCTCGGGCATAGGGCCGTACTTGAAACCAAAGGAGCGCACATCTATATGCATAAACTCGCTGTCTTCGCTGAACATCTGGGAAATACGGGATTTAAACTCCGCAACCGAGCTTGTTGTGGTGTCCACATAGTAATCCGATAACGCCTTTATCGGCACAAGAAGCTGCCTCTCTGCGGCAACTGCCTTGTCAAGGTCGCCGTAGCTTTGCTCATCAAGAGGGTGCTTACGCCTTGTCTCCTTGTAGCGCCTTGCTATGACATTGTCGGCACAGTCAAGGAAGAGTATTTTAAGCTCAACATCTTCCTCTCTCAGCTCTGTTACAGTGTCCTGAAGCTTCAGAAACAGATCTCCGCCCCTGATGTCAACTACGAATGCAACCTTATCTATCTTTCCGTCGGACTGACTGCATATATCGGCAAACTTACCGATAAGCTCAGGCGGCATATTGTCGATACAGTAATATCCCATATCCTCGAAAACATCAACTGCTGCGGATTTTCCCGAGCCTGACATTCCCGTTATTATCACGAATTTCATTCTGTTACCTCTCTGACTGTCTTAATCATCATAGGGTATAAGCCTTACCTCGGGCTCAAGCTGAACGCCTGTCTTTTCGAGTACAATTTTTTGTACTTCTGAGATAAGTGCCAGTATATCTGCGCTTGTTGCATTATTTTTATTAATTATAAATCCGCAGTGCTTGTCGGATACCTCAGCACCGCCTATACCGAAGCCTGCAAGGCCGCACTCCTGAATAAGCTGACCTGCAAAGTGACCCTCGGGGCGCTTGAAGGTAGAGCCTGCGCTCGGGTATTCAAGAGGCTGCTTTGCACGTCTTCTGCCCATAAGGTCTACCATAGTATCCTGAATGTCATCATAAACGCCCGGCTCTAAAGAGAACACACCGCTGAAAACTATCTCATGGTTATGCTGAAAGCAGCTTTCTCTGTAGCTGAAGCCCATATCAACAAGCTCGGTAACGTGTATTTCTCCGCTGGGTCTTATAGCTGTACAGGACTTGATAACGTCTTTTATCTCACCGCCGTAAGCACCTGCGTTCATATATATCGCACCGCCGACAGTTCCGGGGATACCGTAGGCAAATTCAAGGCCCGTAAGATTATGCTCCAGAGCAAAGCGGCAAAGCTTTATGAGCGAGCAGCCTGCCTGTGCGTAAATAGTTGTATCGTCGAGCATTCTTACCTCATCGACAGACTGCCCCATAAGGAAAATCACTCCGTTATAGCCCCTGTCATCAAAGAGGATATTTGAGCCCTTTCCCATAACAAGGTGACGCACTCCGCTTGCATTTGCCTCACCGATAAGGCGTGCAAGCCTATCCTCGGAGCCTGCATCTACCATCGCATAGCATGGACCGCCTGTTTTGAAGGTAGTATAATTTGAAAGCGGCTCATCATAGATGACCCTGCACTCAAGCTCTCTGGCAAGAGCCAGAAGCCCGTCTGTTCTTATATCTTGTTCCATAGTATGTTCTCCTTTTAAGGGTTAAAACGTATCCCAGTTCTTGACCTTATCCTTGGTATCCATGTCAAGACCGAGATTGGAAAGAAGCTCAGCAGCAGCATTGTAGCCCATCTTCTTCTGACGGTTGTTCATAGCTGCGACTTCAAGAATAACTGCGAGGTTACGTCCCGGCTTGATAGGAATTGTAAGGCTTGGTATCTTAATGCCGAGGATGGTAGTATACTCGTTGTCTACACCCATTCTGTCATAGATCTTCTGGCTGTCCCACGGCTCGAGCTCAACGATCAGGTCTATCTTCTCGGAAACCTTTACCGCACCCATACCGAAAAGCCTTCTTGTATTGATGATACCGATACCACGAAGCTCAAGGAAGTGTCTTATGTTGTCGGGAGACTGTCCTACAAGCGTTCTTGATGAGGTTTTTCTTATCTCGACTGCGTCATCGGCAACAAGTCTGTGACCACGCTTTACAAGCTCGATAGCGGTCTCGCTCTTACCTACGCCGCTTTCACCCACAATAAGGATACCCTCGCCGTAAACCTCGATGAGAACTCCGTGACGGGTTATCCTAGGTGCGAGCTCAACATTCAGATAGCCTATGAGCGCTGCGATGAACGCAGTGGTGCTGTCCTGTGTCCTGGCGATTGGCACGCCGTACTTTTTTGCAAGCTCGAGCATCTCGGGGTAGAGCTCATGACCTCTTGCGACAACGAAGAGAGGTATCTTTGTCTCAAACAGAGCCTCTATCCTGTCATGTCTTTTCTTTTCCTCGATAGATGCCAGATATGCAAACTCCATATTTCCGCAGATCTGAACACGCTCTGCATTGAAATACTCATAAAAGCCCATAAGCTGAAGACCCGGTCTGTTGCAGTCGTTCTCAGTTACGAGCAAACTGCTTATGTTTGCAGGTGCGTAGATCACCTCAAGCTTGAGCTGTTCGATTATGTCCTGTACCGTTACACTAAATATTTCAGCCATAATTAGTCCCCCGTTTTATTATTCCGCCGTATGACGGTATTATTTTACTTATTTAGTTTTGCTATTTCCTGTGCGGCTTTAAGTATGCCCGCCTTGCCTGTCGGATAGGTTATTCCGCCCTGAAGCCATACTGCAAAGGGCTCCCTTATAGGTGCATCGGCGGAAAGCTCAATTGATGCTCCCATAGTGAAAGCACCTGCCGCCATAATGACCTTGGAATCATATCCCGGCATATCCCATGCCTCGGGTGTTACATAGCTGTCAACAGGCGAGCCTGCCTGTATGCCCCTGCAAAAGGCTGTAAGGCGCTCCTCATTTTCAAGGCAGATAGATGCGATAATGTCTGTTCTTGTCTCAGTTGACTTCGGGAAGGTCTCAAAGCCCATTTTCTCAAACAGCCTGCACGCAAACACCGAGGTCTTTACTGCCGATGCCACCACCTGCGGCGACATGAAAAAGCCCAGCAGTATCTCTCTCGGGGTATCAAGGGTGGCTCCGACCTCTTTGCCCATACCTGTGCAGGTAAGCCTGTCGGCGCATTTCTCAACAAGGTCTGCCCTGCCGCAGATATAACCGCCCGTAGGTGCAATTGCTCCGCCCGGATTTTTGATAAGTGAGCCTATGATAAGGTCAGCACCTGCGGAAAGAGGCTCCTGCTTTTCAACGAACTCGCCGTAGCAGTTATCAACCATAACAATTATATCGGGATCAGCATTCTTTGCAGCCCTTGCTATCTGTCCGATGATATCAACCGACAGCGAGGGTCTGAGTGAATATCCTCTTGAACGCTGTATGTAGGCTATCTTTGCGCCCTTAGC
>CAMMYU010000151.1:0-7532 GCA_946528545.1 uncultured Ruminococcus sp. | reverse complement strand
CAAGGAGAATTTGGGTAATATGACGGAAAGCTGGCAAGCAGATGATGTGCAGAGGCGTTAGCCGCGGGTCGTGCGGTGTTGCCTTAGTGTATCAGCTCTGTGCTATCTCATCTGGGGATTTAACTGACAGGGCAATATTTTCAAGCACTGCTCTCTCATCACCGAATGCCGATTTACCCTTTGGCGACAGCATAAGCCTGTGAGAGAGAACGTCTGTCATGACTGCCTTTACGTCATCGGGGGTTACAAAGCCCCTGCCCATTACGAATGCATAAGCCTTTGCGGCTCTGAGAAGCGCAATGCTTCCTCTCGGAGATACACCAAGCTTAACAAGGTCTGAATTTCTTGTAGCAGTAACTAAGCTGAGTATATATCTTCTCACATTGGGAGCTGCCTGCACCTGCTCGGCAAAATTCATAAGCGATGTTATGTCATCAAGTGTCATTACCGCCTCAACGTTCTTGCCGTATTCATGATTTTCTGCCCTCGACATAATGTCAAGCTCAGATTCATAAGAGGGATAGCCCATTGATATTTTCATCAGGAATCTGTCCATCTGAGCCTCGGGAAGATGATATGTGCCGTAGGTCTCGACAGGGTTCTGGGTAGCAAGCACCATGAAGGGTCTGGGAAGAACATGGGTCGTTCCGTCAACTGTGATCTGTCTCTCCTCCATTACTTCGAGAAGGCTCGACTGTGACTTGGGCGAGGCTCTGTTTATCTCGTCTGCAAGAAGGAAATTACACATAGCAGCGCCCTCTTTATAGACAAGGTCATGGGTCTGGGTATCAACCATTGAGAAGCCCACGATATCCGAAGGCATTACATCGGGTGTGAGCTGAATTCTGTTGAACTTTCCGTCAACCGACCTTGCAAGTGCGGAAACAAGCTGTGTTTTACCAACACCCGGCACGTCTTCAATAAGAACATGACCTCCGCAGAGCATAGCGGTAATAATACGAACTATAGAGTCGGTCTTTCCGACGATTACCTTTTCTATATTCTCAACTAACAAGCTTACCTTCTGATTCATGAACATTCCTCCTTTATTGTTTTCCATTATTGTAACACAGTTTCAGGTATTTGTAAAATGCCGATTATTTATAACCTCTATAACTTTCAGTTATGGAGACTCAAACCTACAACAGTTTCAATTCCTGTTGTATGTGGGAACAGATCAACAGGCTGTATTGTATCTGCCCTGTATCCGAGCTTTTTCAGCGCTCTGAGGTCCCTTGCAAGTGTATCTATTGCGCAGGACACATAGACCACTCTTTTCGGCTTTAGCTCTCCTATCGCTTCAATAAAAGCCCTTGATGCACCTGCTCTCGGCGGGTCCATCATAACTATATCGACCTGCTCTTTATCCTCGGCAAGCTTTTTCATAAAAGAGCCTGCGTCCTCGGCATAGAAAACTATGTTTTTGCAGGAGTTGAGCTTAGCATTCATACGGGCATCTCTGACGGCTTCCTTGTTTATCTCACAGCCTGCGACCTCAGCGCCGTGCTTTTCGCAGATAATGCCGATAGTTCCCGTTCCGCAGTAAGCATCTATCAGCCGGCTTCCCTGCTCTATCCGGGCAGTCTTTACTGCAAGCTCATAGAGCTTTTTAGTCTGGGCGCTGTTTACCTGATAAAAAGCCGACGGCGATATCCGAAACACACAGCCGAGAAGCTCGTCCTCAACATATTCCTGCCCGATAAGGGTCTTGCTCTGCTTACCCAGCGTCAGCTCAAGTCCGCTTGGATTTACATTCAGCACAACGCTTGTAACAAACGGACACTTTTTTATAAGAGCCTCAGCAAAGCCCTTTGCCTGAGAAATGGCAGGCTTATTTACAACAAGCGTTAGCATTACGCCCTTTGAGGCTGTTCTGATCAGCGTGTGCCTGAGAACTCCCTTGCCCGTTTTCGGGTTGTACGGGTTTATCCTGAATGAGCCTAAAAGCGGCTTTATCGCTTTTATAACCTCTGTGGCTCGCCTGTCCTCGAGCATACAATCATCTATTACAGTCATGCCCTTGTCCGAGGAACGGAACACTCCCGAAACTATCTCGCCTGAACGTGCTGTCTTATAGACGGTCTGTACTTTATTTCTATAGTGACAGGGCTCATCGGCAGGAATTATCTCCTCTACCCTGCCAAACTGTGAGAGCAGACGCTTTGCCTTCTGATTTTTATATCTGAGCTGTTCTTCATAGCTCATTGCAAGCTGACAGCCGCCGCATTTTTTGAATGCCTTACAGACCTTTTCGGGCATAGAGCACTTTCCTTTCAAACAGAATACATTTATTATAGCATTTTAAAGCGATACTGTCAACACAAGATAATAATTACTAAAACGATTTCGATTTTTGTTAAAATATGAACATAATGAAAAGATTTCTCGAGGAAGTGAAAAAGGCAGGTTTTGAGATAAAAAGTTCTTAAAAATCACTTTTTTACTATTGCATTTTTTATCCAAATGTTATAAAATAGAGGTAGTGTAAACGTATACGCAGTCTTGCTTATACATACGCAAAGAAATAGAATAATCGGGAGGTATTACAATATGAAATTTGCTGACGGTTTCTGGCTGAATCAAAAGGGCTATGAGGTCAACTATGTAAATCAGGCTTTTGAGGTTGAGGAGATCGACAACGGCTTTATGGTCGTGGCTACTCCTTACGTTGTTTATAACAGAGCAATGATGCTCGGAAGCGCTAATCTGGAGATCAGATATACTTCAACTCAGGAGAACTGCATTAAGGTTAATATCGTTCATCACAAGGGTTATGTGGATAACGGTCCGCATTTTGTTCTGAGTGAGGGTAATTTCAAGCCTTCGGTAACTATTACCGAAAAAGAGGCTGTGCTCGTTTCGGGAGACACAAAACTCGTTGTTGACCGTGAGAACTGGGCATTCACATATTACTATAAGGATAAGAAGCTTACCTCGGGCGGCTGGAGATCTACAGGCGTTATCTTCGAGAGCGAGTACAGAAAGCAGGCAAGAATGCAGCTTGCTGCTGATGACACTTTCTGGAACTATCCCTCTGACCCGCACACAACTTACATCAGAGAGCAGTTTGATACAAGCGTAGGCGAGTATTTCTACGGCTTCGGCGAGAAGTTCACAACCTTTGCCAAGAACGGTCAGACGGTTGATGTATGGAATTCTGACGGCGGTACCTGCTCCGACCAGTCATATAAGTGTATTCCTTTCTATGTTTCGTCAAGGGGCTACGGTGTGTTTGTAAACAGCTCCGACAAGGTTTCCTATGAGGTATGCTCTGATACTGTTTCCAAGGTTTCGTTCACTGTTCCCGGTGAGTGCCTTGAATACTTCGTATTCGGCGGAGATAACATCACTGATGCACTTGCAGGCTATACAACACTGACAGGCAAGCCTTCACTGCCGCCTGCATTCAGCTTCGGTCTGTGGCTGACTACTTCATTCACCACCACCTACAATGAGGAGACAATCAATTCCTTTATTGACGGTATGGCTGAGAGAGATATTCCTCTGCAGGTATTCCACTTTGACTGCTTCTGGATGAAGGGCTTTGAGTGGTGCAACTTTGAGTGGGACAAGAGCCAGTTCCCTGAGCCTGAGGCTATGCTCAAGAGACTGCATGAGGACAAGAATCTGCACACCTGCGTATGGATAAATCCTTATGTCGGCCAGAGGTCAAGGCTCTTCGATGAGGGTAAGGAAAACGGCTACTTCATCAAGAATGAAGACGGAAGCGTATTCCAGTGCGATACATGGCAGCCCGGAATGGCTATCGTTGACTTTACAAATCCCGATGCGTGCAAGTGGTTCGCATCATATCTCAGGAAGCTCTGCGAAATGGGTGTTGACACCTTCAAGACTGACTTCGGCGAGAGAATTCCTACCAGAGGCATCAAGTACTTTGACGGCTCCGACCCGATCAAGATGCATAACTACTACACTTATCTCTATAATGAGTGTACCTTCAACGTGCTGAAAGAATACTTCGGCGAGAACAAGGCTTGCCTGTTTGCAAGGTCTGCAACAGCAGGCGGTCAGAAGTTTCCTGTTCACTGGGGCGGCGACTGCTCGGGCAACTACAACTCAATGGCTGAGGTCGTAAGAGGCTGCCTGTCACTTTGTATCTCGGGCTTCGGCTACACCTCGCACGATATGGCAGGCTTTGAGGCTACAGCTCCTGCTGACATCTACAAGAGATGGGCTGCATTCGGAATGTTCTCCTCTCACAGCCGTCTGCACGGAAACCAGTCCTACAGAGTGCCATGGCTGTTTGATGATGACTCCAAAGAGCCTGAGTCCTGCTCGAACGTTCTGAAGTTCTTTGCAAACCTCAAGGGTCAGCTTATGCCGTACATCTGGGCACAGGCTATCAAGACTCATGAAGTGGGCGTTCCTGTAATGAGAGCTATGGTAATTGACTACGCTGATGACCCCACCTGCCTTACCCTTGACAGACAGTATATGTTCGGAGACAACATTCTCGTTGCTCCTATCCTCAATGATGAGAGCATGGCTGAGTACTATCTCCCTGAGGGCAGATGGACCGACATAATCACTGGAAAGGTTCTCGAAGGCAACAAGTGGTACAGACACAAGTGCTCATACCTTGAAATTCCTGCTCTTGCAAAGCCTAACAGCATTATCGCTTACGGCAAGTTTGCAGGAGATATTGAGTATGATTATCTTGACGGCGCTAACTTCAAGATCTATGAGCTCGAGGACGGTAAGACTGCAACAGCTAAGGTTTATGACACCGAGGCTCAGCAGGTATTCGAGCTGACAGCTGCAAGAAGCGGCAATAAGATCGAATGCGAGTACACCGACACTAAGGCAAGCTTCTCTATCGAGGTTTCAAACACCGACAAGAAGGTTGAGATCTCACCTAACTTCGGCGGAAAGGTAATTATTGAGCTTTAATATCCTATATAACAAGCGGAGTCCTAAAGGGCTCCGCTTTTTGTGTTGAAAATATTAATAATTGGTGCTGCAGGTTGACAGTTTAATACTAAAATGGTATAATATATCTTATGATGTTGTATCAAACGGAGGTATAATATGCTAGAACTTAAAAACATAAAGTTCGGCGCAGAAACTGACGGAAAGGCAGTCGAAATAATCAGGGACATAAGCCTTACTGCGGCGGACAATAAATTCATAGTAATTACAGGTCCTAACGGCGGCGGAAAATCTACACTTGCCAAGCTTATCGCAGGTATTGAGAAGCCTACAAGCGGTCAGATAATCCTTGACGGCGAGGACATCACCGACAAAAGCATTACTGAACGTGCTCAGATGGGTATAGGCTTTGCGTTCCAGCAGCCTGTTAAATTCAAGGGGATAACTGTATATGACCTGCTAAGGATAGCTTCGGGAAAGAGCCTGTCGGTGTCCGATGCGTGTCAGTACCTTTCAGAAGTCGGGCTTTGCGCTAAGGATTACATCAAGCGTGAGGTGAACGCTTCGCTTTCGGGCGGTGAACTCAAGAGAATAGAGATCGCAACCGTGCTTGCAAGAAATGTTAAGCTTGCTGTGTTCGATGAGCCTGAGGCAGGAATTGACCTGTGGAGCTTCCAGAATCTCACAAGGATATTCGAGAATATGAGAAAGAGCGAGCTTGGAATGACTGTCATCGTTATTTCGCATCAGGAGAGAATACTCAGCATAGCTGACGAGATAATCGTGCTGGCTGACGGTGTGGTTTCTAAACACGGAACTAAAGACGAGATACTCCCCTCACTTATAGGCAGTGAGTATGCTCAGAATGCCTGTCCGAAGATCGAAGAAGGAGGTGCTGTCAATGGCTAAGCTTGATGCTGTTCAGCTGCAGCTTCTCAAAGAGGTCGCTGACCTTCACGATGTACCCGAGGGTGCATATAATTTCAGAGCAAACGGTAAGTCTGTTGACAGAAACACTACTGCAAATATTGATATTCAGACCAAGACCGATGTAAGCGGAATTGATATCCGGATCAAAGACGGCACTAAGAAAGAGAGCGTGCATATACCTGTAGTACTCAGCGAAAGCGGTCTTAAAGAGACGGTATACAATGACTTCTATATCGGCGAGGACTGCGATGTGCTGATTGTTGCAGGCTGCGGAATAGACAACTGTGGAACGCAGGATTCGGAGCATGACGGTATACACCGCTTCTTTATAGGAAAGAACTCTAAGGTGCGCTATGTTGAAAAGCATTACGGCTCGGGCGACGGAAAGGGTAAGCGTATTCTTGACCCTAAAACCGAGGTGTATATGGAAGAGGGCAGCACCATGGAAATGGAAATGGTGCAGATAAAGGGTGTTGACTCTACCAACAGGACTACTATTGCTGAGCTTAAAGAGAATGCAAAGCTTGTAGTTCACGAGAGACTTATGACCCACGGAGAGCAGCAGGCTCTAAGTGCTTACAAGGTGTCGCTTGACGGTGACGGTTCAAGTGCTGATGTGGTTTCAAGGTCGGTAGCAAGGGATAAGAGCTTCCAGAAGCTTGACCTTTGCGTGCTTGGAAATGCTGCCTGCTCGGGACATACCGAGTGCGACTCTATCATTATGGACAGCGGACGTATACTCGCTGTGCCTGCGCTTGAAGCAAACAGCGTTGAGGCCGCCCTCGTGCATGAGGCAGCGATAGGCAAGATCGCAGGTGAGCAGCTTACTAAGCTTATGACGCTCGGGCTTACCGAGGCTGAGGCTGAGGAGCAGATAATAAACGGATTCTTAAAGTAAAGTGAGAACTTCCCTCGCAGCTGCGGGGGAAGAATCCTATCGGGAGGTGCAGGCTGTGCTGTATGAATATCCGCCTAAGCTGACACGTCAGGAAAGGCAGCAGAAGGCTCTGCATGACATTGAAGAGCACAGGAAAATGCGCCGCACTATGTATAAAAACCTCATTCTGGGCGGAGTTATCATTGTGATAGGTATTATCGCTCCGAATGTGATAGTAAAGATAATTCTTATACTTCTGGGGCTTGCAAATATTGCCGTGGGGGGACTTCTCTACTGGTATTTTGCTTACTACAGGGCAGCAGATGTGTACACCCGCATTTATGATGACCACATTGAGCACTCCCAGAAAAAAGGGCTCTCGGGCGATTATCTGGAGGTCAGCATTTTTTATGACGAGGTCAGAAAATCGTGGCAGACAAACTCGGGACTTCTTGTGTTTGAGCTCTCCGAGGTTACGAAGTCGCAGTTTATGATCAGGCACAAAAATGGAAGCACAGAGCAGATTTCTGCGCCTGACAAATGCGAGCTCAGCTTTCAGGACACAAGTGCAAAGCTCTTCCTGATAGAAAAGCTCTGGGAGCAGATAAAGTACCCTCACAAGGAGTACAACGTTATCGAAGATGACGATGACTACTACTCCAAGGAGGACCTTGAGTGGGACAAGCTTCATAAACACGGACTCTGAATTTAATTAGGTAATAGTTAAGGCTCCGAAATTCGGAGCCTTCAGTCTGTCGATAAACTCAAAATAGTGCAGATTTTGCCTCGTCAGGTCTGTACATTCGTACAGACAGACTCGGCTGGAGTGAGGGGA
>CAMMYU010000150.1:0-14382 GCA_946528545.1 uncultured Ruminococcus sp. | reverse complement strand
AAGCCGCTATCGTCCGGCTTGGCGAACTCTTTTCTTAACTCCTTGGCAGGCTCTATTCATTAGCTTGTTCTTTTAGCCTGCACTATTTCGCTCCGCGTTCAAGGCAAGAGAAGCCTAAGCTAAACTATGACGCGTATTGGTGCAGGGTTTTCCCTGCCGGCGAGCACTATAATACAGGATTCTCCTTAAAATAAACTGCTGCCTGCAATGTATTGCGCCTTATCTCTGATTTGAGCTCCTCTATACTCTCAAACCTCTTCTCAGGCCTCAGAAATTCGTAAAGCTGAAGCCCTACCTTCTTGCCGTATAAGTCTCCCTCATACCCGAATATGAAGGTCTCTGCCAATGGCCTTGTAAGCTCTGCCTCAACTGTCGGCTTTAAGCCTATGTCCGTGACAGCTTCGTATACCTTGTCCCCGAAGCTGACTACCGAGCAGTATACCCCGAACCTCGGCAGCACACGCCCCCTCGGGATAGATTGGTTTATCGTCGGGAAGTTCCATGTCCGACCTCGCTGAAAGCCGTGCTCAACCTCTAGCTCAAAGCCGAAATGATAGCCTAACAGATCATTTGCCTTAACTATCTCGCCCTGCCTTATAAGCTTTCTTATCAGGGTCGAGCTTATCGTTACATCGCCGTCCTGCAAAGGCGGTGCAATGGTCACACTGATACCGTACTTCCCTCCGAGCCTTACCAAGTCCTCAGCCTTGCCGACTGCTCCCCTGCCAAAGGTGAAGTCCTCTCCGCAGACAGCCGCCGTACAGCCCATTTTCCCGTGAAGAATGTCCCTGACAAACTCCTCGGGTCTCATGCCCTTCAGCTCCGAAAACTCGGGAGAGTATAAATAGTCTGCTCCTGCAAGAGCTATCCTGTCTCTCTTCTGCTCGTCATCAAGGAGCATTTCAAGCCTGCCGTCATGTCCCTTTGAGGTCATGCTGTCGGTCTTGAAGCAGAACACTGCCGAAGCACGTCCGCTTTCCGCCGCCTGCGAGACAGCCTTGTCTATTATGTACCTGTGCCCCCTGTGAACTCCGTCAAAAAGCCCCAGAGCGCATACGGTTTCTTTCCCCTGAGGGATACCGCTGTTATCATCTATTATAATCATGAACTCACCCCGAAGACTTTAACTTCCTATACTTCAAAAAAATTCTTGTATGAGCCGAACTGCCCGAAGTAAAACCTCCCGAGCCCGAGGAACTCTCCGTCAAAGCCGTAGACCCTGTATATCTTCTCGTCCTCTTCTCTGCCGACCTGCTCAGTTCTTAGCCTTACTCCGTTTTTGTAGAGCCTTGTTTCATAAGCTCCGAGCATTATCTTGTCGTACAGCTCAAATATCCTGTCAGTCGGTATCACTATCTGCGAGAGCTCGCCCTCGTTCTCTGCCTCGGTTATCTCCGCAAGAGTAAAGCAGTCATCAAGCGAAAATCCGCCCGAGAACGTCCTTTCAAGGTCTGTCATCAGGCCAACAGTACCGAGCCTTACCGCTATATCACGGATAAGAGCCCTTACATAAGTGCCCTTCCTGCACCCGATCTCGATGATGCCTGTCTGCTTTTTCTCATCAAAATCCCTGAGACTAATGTCATCTATCACTATCGGTCTTGCTTCAAGCTCGACTGTCTTTCCCTCACGGGCATACTCGTAGAGCTTCTTTCCGTCAACCTTTATGGCTGAATACATGGGCGGTATCTGCATCTGCTTTCCGACAAATTCGGGAAGCACTGCCGAAAGCTCCTCCTTTGTAACTCTCTTCTCCGAGATCTCCGTCACAGTACCTGTTGAATCCAGAGTGTCCGAGCCTTCCCCGAAGCGAAGCCCTGCAATATAGCGTTTTCTGTTATCGGGCACAATATCGCAGGCTCTTGAAGCCCTTCCCACAAACACAGGAAGCACTCCCGAGGCCATCGGGTCGAGCGTTCCGCCGTGCCCTATCTTCCTTATCCCTGTAATGTTCCTTATCTTTGCGACCACATCGAACGAGGTCCAGCCCTCGGGCTTGTAGACAGGGAGCACTCCGCTTATCTTACTTTGCGCCATTGAGCACCTTATCCGCCTGCATAAGCAGCATACTTCTCACCTCAGCGAGGGGGGCGTGTATCTCGCAGCCTGCTGCTCTTATATGTCCGCCGCCGCCGAAGTTCTTGCAGAAGGCTGATGCGTCTACCGCATCGGTGGTTCTGACTGATATCTTGTAGATATCGGTGTGTCGCTCCTTGATAGTAATGCCTATCTCAACGCCCTCCACGCTCAGCGGAATTGATGCCAGACCCTCAAACTCTGATTCGTCAGCACCGCTTTCCTTCATAGTCTCCTTGGTGAGTATTATCATCGAGCACCTGTCATCATAGTAGTACTCCATGTGCCTTGCAATGCTCTGCTCCACTCTCATTCTCGCCTTGCTCTTTATATCGAACATATTTCTGTTGATGTTGGTATAGTCGATATTGTACTGCTCTATAAGGTCGGCAGCTATCCTGTGCGCCTCGGGAGTGGTATTCTGATACTTAAAGCAGCCCGTATCTGTAGCGATACCTGTGTAGAGCGCCTCAGCGATATGCTTTGTGATCGGCTTGCCCGACGATTTGAATATCTTATACAGTATCAGCGCCGCAGCCGAAGCGTCAGCCTCAACATAGGTCTGCTTTGCATAGTGCTTGTTTGAGATATGGTGGTCGATACAAAGGTCTATAGCGCCCTCGGCAGCGTACCTCTCAAGGTTGTGACCGAGAAGCACCGTATCCGCAATATCTACAGCTATAACATACTTCTCCTCGAAGTCCTGCTCTTTGTAGCCCTCATAAATGAAGCCGTACCTTTCGGGAAAGCCCTCTGAGTTCAGCACATTTGCCTTTTTGCCCATATTTCTCAGGAACTCGCACAGTGCAAACCCGCAGCCCAGAGTGTCGCCGTCGGGGCTTTTGTGAGTAAGTATCGTGAAATTGTCGTTGTCCTCAAAGATCTTGTTTATCTCTGAAAATGTCATTACTCATTTCCTTCCTGTTCTTCCTCGTCCTCATCGGGAACGAGCTCTTTCAGTCTCTTGCTTATCTGAGCCGAATGCTCGATAGAGTCATCGGCAACAAATTTGAGCTCAGGGCACTTTCTCAGCCCCAGCACGTTTGAGATCTCTCTCTTTATCAGCCCCGAGGCAGACTGAAAGCCCTTTACGGCCTCCTTAGCCCTGTCAAGTCCCTCAAAGCTTGAAATATACACTCTGCAGAAGGAGCCGTCACGGGCAACGTCGCACCTTACTACAGTGAGCATATTTCCGCCGTCTATTCTCGGGTCTTTGAGCTCTCTCATATAACCCGAGATTATCCTTTTTATATCCTCGGACATTCGTCCTGCTCTATGTGAAGCCATTTATTCTCTGTACTCCTCCATAATATAAGCCTCGAAGATGTCGCCCTCCTTGATGTCGGTGAACTTCTCAAGTGTGATACCGCACTCAAAGCCTGCTGCGACCTCCTTGGCATCGTCCTTGAACCTCTTCAGGCTGGACATCTTGTCATCAGCGATGATGATACCGTCACGCACAACTCTGATAAGGTCTGTCCTGCCGATCTTTCCGTCAAGCACATAAGAGCCTGCAACAGTTCCGACGTTTGAGATCTTGTATACCTGACGCACCTCAACTCTTGCGGTATCGACCTCTCTGAACTTAGGAGCGAGCATACCCTTCATAGCGTCGGTTATCTCTTCGATCGCGTCATAGATTATTCTGTAAAGCCTGATGTCAACGCCGTTCTGCTCGGCATTTGCCTTTGCAACGGGATCGGGTCTTACGTTGAAGCCTACGATAATAGCGTTTGATGCATTAGCAAGCATAACGTCGCTCTCGTTTACAGCACCGACTGCTCCGTGAATGACCTTTACTCTTACCTCTTCGTTTGAGATCTTCTCCAGACTCTGCTTTACAGCCTCTACCGAGCCCTGAACGTCTGCCTTTACGATGATAGGCAGCTCCTTGACCTCGCCCTCTTCGATCTGGCTGAACAGGTTGTCAAGAGTTACCTTTCTGTGCTGAGCGAACATCTCTTCCTTAGCTTCCTGCTTTCTCTGCTCAACGAGCTCTCTTGCGAGCTTCTCATCAGCAACCGCATTGAAGGTATCGCCTGCGCTCGGCACCTCGCCGAGGCCTGTTATCTCAACAGGTGTTGAAGGACCTGCCTCCTTGATGCTTCTGCCCTTGTCGTTCATCATAGTTCTTACACGGCCTACAGATGTGCCTGCTATGATGATGTCGCTGTCGTGGAGCGTTCCGTTCTGAACGAGAAGAGTTGCCACAGGGCCCTTGCCCTTGTCAAGTCTTGCCTCGATAACAGTACCCTTTGCAAGTCTGTCGGGGTTAGCCTTGAGCTCCTTGACCTCGGAGATAAGGAGAACATTTTCAAGCAGTTCATCAATACCCATACCCGTCTTAGCAGAAACAGGCACAGCAATAACGTCACCGCCCCATTCCTCAACAACGAGGGACTGCTCAGTGAGCTGCTGCTTTACTCTGTCGGGGTCAGCGCCCTCTTTATCCATCTTATTGATAGCAACGATGATAGAAACACCTGCTGCCTTCGCATGGTTTATAGACTCAATAGTCTGGGGCATGATACCGTCATCAGCCGCAACTACGAGAATAGCAATATCGGTAACGTTTGCGCCTCTTGCACGCATAGATGTAAATGCCTCATGTCCCGGGGTATCAAGGAAGGTTATCTTCTTTCCGTTATACTCTATCTGATAAGCACCGATATGCTGTGTGATACCGCCTGCCTCGGTCTCGGTAACGTGAGCGTTTCTTATCCTGTCGAGGATAGAGGTCTTACCGTGGTCAACGTGACCCATAACAACAACGACAGGGCATCTCTCAACGAGCTTATCCTCGGGGTCTGCCTCGTCCTCGATAAGTCTTTCCTCAATAGTGATGTGAACTTCCTTCTCTACCTTAGCGCCGAGCTCCTCAGCCACGAGCGCCGCAGTATCGAAGTCAATTACCTCATTGATAGATGCCATAACACCGAGACCCATAAGCTTCTTGATGACCTCGGTAGCAGTTACCTTCAGTCTGCTTGCAAGCTCTGACACCACGATCTCATCGGGGATCATAACTTTAAGCTGCTGCTTTCTTGCTCTTTCGAGCTCTAAGCGGCGAAGCTTCTCGTTCTCTGTCTCTCTCTTGTGGGAGAACTGCTGCTTCTTCCTCTGCTGAGATTTCTGAGTGAGCTTCTGCTTCTTCTGGAAGTTATCCTTGCTCTTGTTGTGCTTTGAGTTTGCGAGAGTATCGTACTTCTCATTATACTTATCAAGCTCGACATAGCTTCCTCTGAGGTCGATAGTGCTGCCCGAGCCGAAGCTGTCATTATCCTCGGACATGGTGTAGCTTTCACCGCCCTCGCTCTTATTCTGCGAGAAGCCGCCAAGCTGGAGCTTTGTTCCGTGCTCCTTCTTCTTAGCCTGCTTCTTCTCTTCCTTTTTCTTTCTGGACTCAGCCTTCTGCTTTTCAGCCTCCGCCTTTTTCTTCTCGGCTTCTGCTTTTTCCTCAGCGGCCTTTCTTTCAGCCTCTGCCTTTTCCTCAGCGGCCTTCTTTTCAGCAGCGGCCTTTTCCTCGGCAGCCTTCTTCTCAGCCTCTGCCTTAGCCTTAGCCTCTTTCTCCTGCTTCTTTATGTCCTCAGGCTTCTGATTGTCAGCGTAATAAGCGTTGAAGTTCTCCACCTGATTTTTCTGAGTGAAATATTCCAGAACATAGGATATTTCCTCAGGGCTGAGTGCAGACTGCGACTTTTTCGCATCACTTGAAAGCTCTGCAAGACAGTTTATAATATCGTTATTCGTCAGTTCAAGATCCTTAGCAAGTTCGCTCAGCTTATATTTGGTAGATTTGGTAGCCATAGGCGATCTTCCTCCTTAATCCATAAATTCGTCATTTTCTATACTTATTTCTTCAAGCCCCTTAGCCATGGACTTTGCAAAGCCTGCATCAGTAACGGCGAGAATTCCCGTTCTCTTTCGCATACCCTCCGAAAGCTCATCCATAGTCATTGCAAGAGACCAGCACTTTACCTCATACCTTGCGCAGTAGTACCTGACCTCTTTCAGAGACTTTTCCGAAATATCGGTCGTCACGAAAACTCCCATTGCGCTTCCGCTTTTGCAGGCGTCCTTCATCATATCCATTCCGATATTCAGCCTGCCTGCCTTGGCGCACATTGTAATAATTCCAAGCTTACTCTTCATTTGAAAGCTCCGCCTCCAGACCGTCATACACACTGTCCTCGATCCTGCACGAAAAGCTTTTTTCAAAGCGTCCTGCCTTTCTTGCAAGTCTCAGACATTCTGCTTTTTTGCATATATATGCGCCTCTGCCCGCCTTTTTTCCTGTAAGGTCAAGGCTTATCTCGCCCTCCTTGGACTTAACCACTCTTACAAGCTCCTTTTTGGGCTTCATTTCATTACAGCCGAGGCACATTCTCATCGGCACTCTCTGACTTTTCATTCCTGAGTTTCCTCTGCAAGAAGCTCTGTCTCCTCCTCAGGCTCATCGGGGAGCTCCTCCTTAGGAGCAGGCTGAGGCAGAGGCTCGGGCTTGGGGTCCTTGTCGGAAATAATGTCGATCTTATATCCTGTCAGACCTGCGGCAAGCTTAGCGTTCTGACCCTTGTTTCCTATTGCCAGTGAAAGCTGGTCATCGGGAACTGTCACACGGCAAACCTTAGTGCCGTTATCCTCACCTGTCTCAACATCGAGCACAGTTGCAGGAGCAAGAGCCTTTGCAATAAACTCTGCCTTATCCTCGACCCATGTAATGATGTCTATCTTCTCGCCGTTGAGCTCATTTACAACGGAGCTTATTCTCGACTTTCTCGGACCTATGCACGCACCGACTGCATCAACGTTCTTATCCTCGCTGTAGACAGCCATTTTGCTTCTTGCGCCTGCAACTCTTGAGATAGCCTTTACCTGAACCGTTCCGTCAGCGATCTCGGGCACCTCCAGCTCAAAAAGCCTCTTCACAAGGTCTCTGTGAGTTCTTGAGATCTTGATAGAGGGTCTGGTATCGGGGTTTACGATATTTACGATATAAACCTTGATAATATCTCCCGGGGTGAGCACCTCTCCGGGTATCTGTTCGCTTCTTACAAGGTAAACCTCGTTCTTGTCGATAGTCAGTATCGCATTGAGTGTTTCGGGCTCAACCTTCTGAACGGTTGCCGATACGCACTCATGCTCCTTGTCCCTGAACTGAGCCACAAGCTTCTGCTTCTCAAAATCCTTGATGTCGTGCTTTATGGACTGCTTAGCGCTCTGTGCCGCAACTCTTCCGAACTTAGCAGGGTCAAGTCTTATCTCAACCATGTCACCGACCTTGACATCGGGGTCATAGGTTCTTGCCTCATCAATGAAGATCTCCTTCTCAGGGTCATCAACGTACATAACGTCCATAACCTCCTTGTAAAGGCTCAGCTCAAACTTATTTGTCTCGGGGTCGATGAGTATCTTCATGTAGTTTCCGAGATCGTTCTCCTTGTCCTTATCCTTTTCCTTGCTGTTTATCGGGAAATAATCCTTCTTGATAGCCTTTTCAATTCCCGATCTTATTTTCTCTATAAGAGTATCCCTGTCTATATGGCTCTCACCCTCGAGAGCGTCCAGTGCCATAAAGAAGCTCTGCTCGAAAGAGACTTCCTCTTTTTTCTTGATTTTTCTCGCCTTAGCCATTTTTCTTACCATTCCTTTCAATATATAAATGTATTTTCTCAGAACAGGTCAGCGTCATCATTGAGCTTCACATACGCACAGTCTGACAGGAGAAACTCCCTTTCGCCCGTGCTGTTTCCCTCGTCATCGAGCGTACAACAGATGATCTTATCCTTTTCATAGCCTGCCAGCCCCACAACGAACTCACGCTCACCATTCTCATCGGGTCTTATGAGCTTTACCCTCACGACATCACCTATGCAGACCTCAAAGTGTTCGGGTCTTCTGAGCTCTCTTCCGAGCCCGGGGCTTCCGCACTCAAACACATAGCTCTGACTTATCGGGTCAGCCTCGTCGAGGATCTTGTTAAACGGCCTTGTAAAGGCCTCGCAGTCGTTCATGTCTATCCCGCCGTCCTTGTCGATAAGCACCCTGAGATACCATGTAGCGCCCTCCTTCTCGAAGCGCACGTCCCACAGGAAAAATCCCAGCTCATCTGCAAGCGGCTGAGCCAGCTCACGTACTGCCTGCACCGTATTTTTCTTTTGTGCCATTCAAAACCTCCTTGGGTAAAAACCCCTATACAAAACCAAAAGACCGGAAGTCAGGTTCCAGTCTTTTAGTAAAGCCTATTGTATCCATTATATCACATCATTCTGCGGTTTTCAAGGGTTTTTAAGCCCAAAACCGTCATTTTTGTGAATATTGTACCAACAGACTGTAAATATTTCGTTATTCATCAGGCGGGCTGACGGGTCTCGGGCGCTTTACAGTACCCTCTACAAAGTCGATAGGTATCGTAAAAAGGATACCCGTATTCGGCTGGGAAAGGTCTCCGACCGTACTGTAGACTACCTTTCTTGCGGCTTCAAGCTGATCGTTCTTAATAACGGAGATTATGGTCTTGTTCTCCTCGTCACCGCTGAAAAGAGCCCTCAGCGACGCACTTATAAGTGAGCTTCCGAGCTTTGAAAGCGTTTCCGCCATACCTGATGAGTCAATAATGGTAGCGCCTCTTATTCCCGATGCCGACAGACCCTCAAGCAGATATTCAAGAGCGTCAGTCTTGTTTAAGATGATAACCATTAATTTCATTTGTATATCCTTCCTTACTTACGGAATGTCTAATCCTTCTCAGTGTACGAGCTATCCTTCTCAGTGTACGAGCCTGCTGTATCGGTGAGCATCTTCTTTACGCTGTCAATGAACTCCTGATTCATTTTGAAGTGGCTTTCATCAGTCCATTCGCCCTGAGGCACCATAGCCTTTCCGGGAGTAAGTCTCAGGTCAAGCATATCTCTTATCTTCATTTTCTCCTGAATAAACTGCTCCTTTGTCCAGTCGGTGTTGCTGTTGCCTGTCAGGAGATTATAAATGTTGTCAAGGTTATCCTTAGTAAGCGAGGTCTGCTGGAAGGCATTGTTTATCAGTGACTCCATCGCAATACCGAGGAACTTCATATTTCCGCCTCTGCCCTCCGAGTAAACGGGGTACTGGCACAGAAGCCTTATCTGTCTGCCCGAAAGCTGTGAAAGCTCACCTGCGGGAAGAGAAATATCGTTCTCGTCATTATCCTGCGAGAGGTAGTAAAGCTCCTCATCGGGGGCATAGGCGATACCGCCTATAATATCGCAGATAGTCTCAAATGCGGTATTGCTGACAGTAGCATAGTTATCAAACTCGATTCCCAGCATATCCGAGACTGTATTTTCAACCTTTTTAAGTCCCTGACCCTCATAGATCTCTCTGAGCGTCTTTCCGCTTTCATCGACCGTAAACGCCGATACAGGTATCACAACTATCTGCTGAGCATCGGGTGCTACCCTCATTACCAGCATTTCAACAAGGACGTCCTTGCTGTTTATTCTTGCAAAGAAGGTATTGTAGGTCGGGTTTTCGGTGACGGCATCGTTTTTGTTCTTTCCGTCATCGAGCACTCCTGTCTTTTTCAGCATATAAAAGGCTACCAGTCCGATGATAACAAGAAAAACTATCATTGTAACAAAATAAACAAGGGCTATAGGCGCCTGCGATTTTCTTTTTTTCTTCTGAGCCATTGGCATTTATCTCCTTCATTATTTTGCTCCGCAGGGGCTTATGTATCCGCAGAGCAGGAATATTTTTTTGTAAATATCAAAAAAGGTATTGAAAAAATCCCGCTTTGGGTGTAAACTATTTATCAGAGATTGTAAGGAAGCTCGGCAGTGTTTATGTGCATAACGGGAATATTCGCACGCTTTGCCATATTCACAGTCTGCACAGAGCCAGACCTTGAATTCAGGTCGGCCGCCGCAATAAGAAGCGAGCTGTGCTCCACCATAAAGAGGTTCCGCTGTCTGTAGCAGTCTTTGAAAAAGCTGTTGTTTACAATAACGATCTCATTGGCATCTCTCATTGCCAGATTGTAGACAAACCTGTCAGCAGGCGATTTCATCTCTTTTATCTGCTCGGGATACGGAACTGCGCACACAAGCCTGATATCATTATGCTTTGCCTTCAGCGCTATGACCTCGGCGGCGGCGTACATATCAAAGCCATCTGCCATACCGGTAATAAAGGTCCTGTAGCCCTTATCGTATGCCTCCTGCACCATGAAGGACAGATGAGCTCTCAAAGCTTTTATCTGCGCCGAAAACGGATCGCCCTCATGAGGCAGACCTCGTTTTCTGTGTCCTGTAAAGCAGCAGGTAGTTTCTCTGTCACAGTTAAAGTCCTCCGGACTCAGTGCTTTTTCAAACATCTGATACAGCTCCAATCATATAGTCAGAGTTCAGGAAACAAAACCCGAAGCACTGCATATATACTTATTATAACACATTGTTTTTCGTTTTTCAATAGCTTTTTTACCCTAAAACAAAAATTTTCCGCAAAGGAAGGATATAAATGAACCATTATGTAAGGTGCTCGGCTGAGATAAGCCTTAAAAGCATCAGGCAAAACCTTGAAAACTACAAAAAATTCCTCTCGCCCTCCACGGAGCTTCTGTGTGTGGTAAAGGCAAACTGCTACGGTCACGAGGACAGACTGATAGTGCCGTACCTTGAAAGGGAGCTCGGAGTGAAGTGGTTCGCAGTTGCGAACCTTGAAGAGGGGCTGAGGCTCAGACAGGAGGGCATAAAGGGCGAGATACTCATTCTCGGCTGTACTCCCCCCGAATCCGCCCCCGAGATAGCTGAAAACGGCATCATTCAGGCTTGTACCGAGCTTTCCTATGCAAAGGAGCTTTCAAGGCTCTCCGAGGGCAGGACTGTCCGCCTGCACTGTGCGATCGACACGGGAATGACAAGGATAGGTCTGACGGGAACGGCTGAGGAAAATGCCCGTGACCTTCTTGAAATATCGAAGCTTGAAAACATTTCTTTAGAGGGAATCTTCACTCATTATGCCGTTGCAGATTCCCTTGATGAGGATAAGGCTGAGTACACTGCAATGCAGACAGAGCGCATAAAGGCAACGGCAAAAGAAGCCAAAAAGCTCGGGGTGGAGCTTTCGCAGGTACATTTTCTCAATTCCGCAGGCGGAGTTTACCACTATGACCCCGAGAGCACGCTTGCAAGGCTCGGGATAATACTCTACGGCCTTTACCCCGATGCAGATGTGCCTCTTCCATTTGAGCCCGAGCCTGTAATGAGCTGGTACGGAATGATCTCGCAGGTAAAGACGATACCTGCCGGCACAACGGTCAGCTACGGACGCACCTTCACGGCAGAGCGTGAAACCAAGCTTGCAACTATTGCAGTCGGCTATGCTGACGGCTACCCGAGGGCGCTCTCGAACAAGGGTCATGTGCTCATAAACGGAAAAAGGTGTCCGATAGCAGGAAGAGTATGCATGGATCAGTTCATGGCAGATGTCACCGATGCAGGCGAGGTAAAGGCAGGCTCTTATGCTGTGCTTATGGGCTCTGACGGTGAGGAGCGTATCACAGCCGATGATATTGCAAGGCTCACAGGAACAATAGGATACGAGATAGTCTGCGGAATATCGGCAAGAGTGCCGAGAATGCTGGCAGAGGAATAAAGGAGGAAGAAAAATGCTCGAAAAACTGAAGCTTGAAGTCTATGAAGCTAATATGCTGCTTGTAAAGCATAACCTTGTAACCTTCACATGGGGAAACGTCAGCGGTATAGACCGTGAAAGACGGCTCATAGTTATAAAGCCAAGCGGTGTTGAATATGACAAGCTGTCCGCTAACGATATGGTAGTCGTTAATATGAACGGAGATGTTGTTGAGGGCGACCTCAGACCCTCGACCGATACGAAAACACATCTCAGACTTTACAAGGAGTTTGAAACTATCGGCGGTGTGTGCCATACACACTCGACCTACGCTGTTGCGTGGGCTCAGGCAGGAAAGGACATTCCATGCTTCGGAACTACTCATGCGGACTATTTTTACGGCTCGATCCCCTGTGCAAGAGAGCTCACCGAGCAGGAGATCCGTGAGGACTATGAGGGCAACACAGGCCGTGTGATCGTTGAGGCCTTCAAGAACAGAAGCCCGATCTATGTTCCGGGGGTCATCTGCAAGAGCCACGGACCCTTCACATGGGGAAAGGACGCAAAGCAGGCAGTGTTTAACGCAGTTGTGCTCGAAGAGGTGGCAAAGATGAACACGCTCACCCTGCAGATAAATCCGTCGGCTTCGCCTGCATCGTCTGCGATACAGAATAAGCACTTCCTGAGAAAGCACGGACCTAACGCATACTACGGACAGTAAGGAGAAACTATGGACAAAAGGCTTATTATAGATGAGGGCAAAACCTCGCTCGGAATTGAATTCGGCTCCACAAGGATAAAGGCAGTGCTGACCGACCTTTCGGGAGAGGTGCTCGCTGTCGGTACATACGACTGGGAGAACAGGCTTGAAAACGGGCTCTGGACTTACCCTCTCGACGAGATACACAAGGGACTGAAAGGCTGTTATGCGTCGCTTAAAAGGGCGGTCAGAGAGCAGTACGGAGTTACGCTCAGAAAACTTGGTGCTGTGTGTATCAGTGCGATGATGCACGGCTTTCTCGCCTTTGATAAGAACGGCAGACTGCTGACACCCTTCCGCACATGGAGAAATACAAACACTCAGGCGGCTGCCGATGAGCTGACAGCCCTCTTTGACTTTAATATACCGCTGAGGTGGACAGTCTCGCACCTTTATCAGGTGATACTTGATAACGAGCCTTTTGTGCCCGATATAGAGAGGGTCACAGTGCTGAGCTCATACATACATTTCCTGCTGACAGGAGAATATGCGGTCGGCATAGGCGATGCTTCGGGTATATTCCCGATAGATTCGGAAAAGCTCTGCTATGACAGGGCTATGATGGAAAGCTTCAGGGGGCTTCTCTCATCAAAGGGCTTTGACAAAGACCCCGAGACTGTCTTTCCGAGGATACTCACAGCAGGCGAGAAGGCAGGCAGGCTCACAGCAGAGGGCGCGGCGCTTCTTGATGAGGAGGGCGACCTTGAAGCAGGCGTGCCGTTCGCTCCGCCCGAGGGCGACGCAGGCACAGGCATGACAGCCACAAACGCAGTAAGGCCTGCGACAGGAAACGTCTCGGCAGGAACAAGCACCTTTGCAATGCTGGTGCTTGAAAAGGGGCTCTCGAAGCTGCACCGTGAGATCGACATGGTGACAACTCCCGACGGCGCACCCGTGGCAATGTCGCACGCAAATAACGGAACGTCTGACCTTAATGCGTGGGTCAAGCTGTTTGGCGAAGCGCTTTCGCTCTTCGGTGTAAACGCTGATACAAGCGAGCTTTACGAGAAGTTTTACAGGGCTTCCCTATCGGGAGACAGCGACTGCGGAGGGCTTATGTCCTATGGCTATTATTCGGGAGAGTCGATCACGGGGCTTGAAAGCGGACGTCCGCTTTTTATAAGAAAGCCGGAGGCCGTGTTCAGCCTTGCGAACTTTATGAGGACGCATTTGTACTCCTCTATAGCTGCTGTAAAAATGGGAATGGATATACTTCTCAAAGAAGAGAACGCAAGAGTTGAGAGCATAACGGCACACGGAGGGCTTTTCAAGACCGAGGGTGTCGGGCAGCGTTATTTAGCGGCAGCAATGGGAGCGCCCGTCACGGTAATGGAGACCGCAGGCGAGGGCGGCCCCTGGGGTGCGGCTCTGCTGGGGCTTTATATGCTGAAAAGGGAGACCTCTGACAGCACCCTTGCGGACTGGTTAGACACTGAGATATTTGCAGGAGCAAAGGGCACAACGCTTGCTCCGACTGCCGAAGAGACCGCAGGCTTTGAGGCCTTCATGGAGGGCTATCGCTCGGCGGTGGCGGCAGAAGCAGAAGCAGTAAGAACATTCTGAAAAAGCGGAGCTGAAAAGCTCCGTTTTTTTGCAGGGTGCTCGCCGCACGGGCAGGGAAAACCCTGCACCGCCACGCGCCGTACCTTTGCTTTGACTTCACAGGCCTTTAACGCGGAGCAAGACAGTGATAACAAAAACAAGAAACAAGAAACAAGAAACAAAAAGAAAAATAAAAAAGGAAAACAACAACCCTAATAAGCCCATAAACCACCCGAGCGACCTGCGAAGCAGGCTGCTCACGGGTGGAGGCAAAAGAAAGAAAACCACTAACCAATAGCACGTCAAGAAGGGGAAGTCACGTCACCGGACGTGACGAACGAACGACGAACCAAGAATGGAGCTACAATTGAGGTTTCACGGGCAAAAGATAG
>CAMMYU010000149.1:0-7360 GCA_946528545.1 uncultured Ruminococcus sp. | reverse complement strand
GAAGCCCTGAAAAGACTGGATCCTGACGATGATTGCGAAGACTATGACGATTTTGAAGAATTCTGATCATAATGATTATCCTTTCTTTAATATATTCTATTCTTTACGGGACTGCTGCTTTTTGCAGTAGTCCCTCTTTCTACGCTTGATTTTATTTACAGAAAATTTACATTTCGACAAATGAACACGATATATAGCGTTTTGATGCGATTATTACCACTGCATATTGATATATCGATCATAAATATACGATTTTCATGTTGAAAATCAGCCTCTCGTATATTATCAAACTAAGATTTCCATTATAATCCATTTAGATGATGAAAATGGATAAATGGAGTCGACACCAGGTGGTGAAAAAGATCATCTACAGCAGATGATAAGGCGGAGAGCAAAACGAAAAGGCTCGTTTAATATCTCCGCCGACCATAGCAGTTTACCGTAGCATTTATGCAAGGTAAACAGCTATGTATGCCAAAATGTGATTATTAAGCATCAATATCAATGTTAATATTCTTGCATTTTGGACGGTTGGGGCACGAACGCTCTATAACGTTGAGAAGACGCACTTAGCGTGGATCGGGTGACCGAGAATATGAAAGGAGATGTTTTTATGAGTAAAAACAGAAGCATTAAGAATCAAGTAAAGGGTGAGCTAATGAAAAAGCTTGCGATCGGAAAGTCTCATCATAAGGCAAAGATGGAGAGTGTAGACGGAGTATCTGAAAAGATACATTCGTGGAGCACTTACGAAAATTATGTCAAGCACGCAGTGGCTTTCGGTAAGTGGGTAAAGCCGAGATTTGATGTAAAGGACATCAAGGACATGAGACCTTATGTTGGGATGTATCTGAATTTCAGAATTGGTGACGGAGTATCGCCGTGGACAGTTGCACTTGATGCTGCTGCCCTCGCCAAACTCTATGGCTGCAAGTCAACTGACTTCGGGGTAAAGTTTCCAAAGAGATGTAGATCTGATATTAAACGTTCCAGAGGAGATATAAAAGGCTTTAAGGAAGAAAAATATGAAGATATAGTTGATTTTTGCAAAGGCTCGGGCGTGAGAATACATGAGCTGAAGGCTCTGACAAAAGAGGATATTTTCTACAAGGAAAAGGCACTTTATGTCCATGTTAAGCAGGGAAAGGGCGGCAAGGAGCGTGAAGTACCTGTAAGAGAAGGATACGAGAAAGCAGTATTGAATGCGGTGGGAAAATGCAAGGAAGCAAATGAAAAGATATTCAAGAAAGAAGACATACCCTCAAGATTCCCATGCCACAGGTATAGAGCGGAATATGCAAAAGCACAGTATATGAAACTGGCAAGAGACGTATCCACGATTCCTGATAATGAAAAGTACATCTGTCGTAAAGATAAAGCAGGACAAGTATATGACAAGGTGGCGCTGCACGCAGTATCAGTTATGCTTGGTCATAACAGAGAGTGCGTTGTTGTCGATAATTACCTGTACTAATGACTATTGCAGTAATCATGACTGTAATATACAGATATTCGTTTGAGGTGGATAAGTCATCGAGAATATCGAATAGATTTTGATAGGACAAAAGATTTTTGAAAGGGATATCAATAATAGGAAGATGTACATTTGCTGATACATCTTAAGAAAAAATAAAAAACGTTTCTATCACAGAAACGCATTGGAGACGTCGGGTTGTTTTTGTCCGACAGAAATTTAGAGAAATATATAACATTTCCTTTGATCTTGTTCGGTCATAAGAGAGATGATCGTCATGAAAATGACAACAGAAAGGATCACCTCCGAGATCATCGGCGGAAAGCAAGTCATCAGCTATGTAAACTCGATCGGCAATACCAAATATGAGATAAGCATTATACTTTCCGCAGGTGGATACGGAGAAAAAGACATTCAAAACAAACTGAAAGCTTTACTGGAAAAAGAGATAAGCAGACAGCTCAATTATTAACATTCAGATTTGCCAGCCCCGACCGGCAGATCTGAATGTCGGTCGGTTTGGCATATCCTTAGAAAGGAAGGATATTATGCCGAATGGAAAAATCACGGCACTATACTGCCGGCTTTCGCAGGAGGATTATTCCTCTGGAGAAAGTAATAGTATAGAAAATCAGAAATATATTTTGACGAAATATGCCGAAGAAAATGGTTTTACAAACACTCGATTCTATATTGATGACGGTGTTTCGGGAATTAGATTTGACAGACCAGATTTTAATCAGATGATGATTGACGCACAATCGGGTGCAATAGGAACTATTATAGTCAAAGACCTTTCAAGACTGGGCAGAGATCACGTTCAGGTCGGCTTGCTGACAGAGGATAGATTCCCGAGAATGGGTATAAGATTTATAGCTGTAAATGACGGCTATGACACCGCTGACCCAAATTCAAACATCATTGCTATAGCTCCGTTTTACAATATCATAAACGAGTTCTGGGTACGTCAGACAAGCCAGAAGGTAAGAGTTACCTACAAGGCAAAAGCTCAAAGAGGCGAATGGGTAGGTACGAAACCTCCCTATGGGTATATTAAGGACCCTGTCGCACCAACTAAGCATCTTGTCACAAATCCCGAAACGGCTCCTGTTGTCAAAAAGATTTATGAATGGTTCACTCAAGGAGCAAGGGTCGCAGACATCAAAGCTAAGCTGGAAAAAGAAAAGATATATACCCCCAATTACTATTATTATCTGAAAACAGGCAAGCAGATCACGCCTGTCGATAAAGAACACCCATACACATGGAGCGGACGTACAGTCAATGACATTTTGGACAATCCTGTTTACGCAGGTCATACGCTGTCGCTGAAAACAGAGGTGCTGTCATACAAGATCAATAAGCGGATAAAGAATCCTCCCGAAAAGCAGCACTTCACTCCAAACACTCACGAGGCGATAGTCGATCAGAATACTTGGGATATAGCCCATCAGATAAGGTCTAACAGAAAGAGAGTGACCAGATCGGGCTACAAGAGCATTTTCTCGGGACTTGTGTATTGTGCAGACTGCGGTTCAAAGCTAACGATAAATACAAGCAAGACAAAATCGGGAGAAAGTCATTATTTCATCTGCTCAAAATACCGCAGAGCCAAGAGTGATAAATGCACTCCTCACACTATAGGTGAGAAAACGCTTTACGAGCAAAGCCTTACTGCAATAAGACTTGTAACAGCTCTTGCAGGCGGATTTGAAGTTGAATTCAAGGCTATGATAACCGAGTCTACAGACAAGGAAATGAAAAAAGCAGCCGCTTCAAATCAGAGAAGACTTGCCAAAGCAACTGCCAGAGTGGCTGATATTCTCAGGATAACCAAAGCTCTTTACGAAGACAAGGTAAAGGGGATTATTACTGAGGAAGAATTCACTGAAATGAATTCTGACTACGCTAATGAAAGAAAAGCTCTTGATGCCGAGATCGCAGAGCTTGAAGCTGCGATTTCCAAAATGAAAGAGAAAGCCACAGGAGCAGACAAGTTCATCAAGCTTGCGAAGAAATACACAGAGATACCCGAGCTTAACTCCGAGATAATGAATACTTTTATTGAAAAGATAATAGTTCACGAGAGGGTTAAGTCAGAGGGTAAGACTATTCAGAAGATCGAGTTTGTGTTTAAGGGCATCGGGAAGCTTGAATTGGGTAAGCTGAAAACCTAAAGACCTATCCCTGAAAACAGGAATAGGTCAGAAAATAACTATTAGATTATTAATAATTAGGATTTATTCCTTAATGGAGTGCTTGGGGGAGGACCCTTTTTCAAAAGGGTCTCCCCCGATAAAACTCGCGGGTACTATTCTACAGACTTGAGGCTTTCGGCCATGTTGATTTTTTCGAGTTTTCTTCCCATAAATAAATCTACCGCAATATCGAACAGGAAGGTCAGCAGCACGCTGTAGAGAAAGCTTATCGGCAGTATCTTCACCTTGAAGCTTACCATATCCACCACTATCTGAGCCATAACAAAGCGGTGCAGAAGCACTCCCAGACCGAGCCCAAGCCCGATACCGAGAGCCGTCAGCACCAGGTTTTCACGAAGCACATAGGCTGAGGTCTCGCTTTTGAAAAAGCCCAGCACCTTTATCGTTGCTATCTCTCTTTCCCTTTCGGTGATATTTATGTTCGTAAGATTATAAAGCACTATAAATGCCAGTCCTGCCGCACTGATTATTACAAGCAGCACCACATAATCAAGACTGCTCATTGAGTCTGTCAGCCTCTTTTTAAGGTCTTTATAGAGAGTCAGGTTTGTGACCTCGCTCATTCCCGAGAGAGCTGTCTGCGCCTGTGAAATGTCAGTGCCCTTAGGGAATTTTATGAAGGCTTCGTTCAGGTCAACCTGTCCGCCAAGCTGACGCTCCATAGCCTCGTGGGGCACGAAAACATAATTATAAACGTGATTGTCAAACACAGCCTTTACCCTGAACTTCATTTCACGCATATCCTCATCACGAAGCGTTATCTCGTCACCGACCTTCACATTGCAGCGCTCCGAAATGCTTACGCTTACAAAGGCTTCATCGCCTGTCGGGGCTTCGAGGGCTTTTCCGTCGGTATCCATAAAGTTTACCGAGCCTTTAAGACTGTCAAAATCCTCGGGTGCGACAAGGCTTATGCCCTTGCTGAGGTCTTTTTTTACCAGATCCCACGAGCCTGAATAAACCTGAGAATACTTTGCATTGATGCTTTCAAGGGTCTCTCTGAGGGTATCGGGCATAGTGCCGTTCTGAGTGATATGTGTCAGCGATGCGTCGGCGGTTATGATCTCATCATACTGAGCCTCGGCAAAGCCTGCCACCGAGTCCTTTAATCCGAAGCCTGTCAGAAGCAGCGCCGTACAGCCGCTTATTCCTGCTATCATCATAAAGAAGCGTTTTTTATATCTGAAAATATTTCTGACAGATACCTTGTGAAGAAACTTCATTCTGTTCCAGATAAACGGTACACGTTCAAGCAGCACCCTCTTGCCTGCTCTTGGTGCCTTCGGGCGCATAAGGCCTGCGGCTGTCTCGCCGAGCTCATATCTGCACGAGAGCCATGCTGCTCCCACCGAGCAGATAAGCGCAACTGCTCCCGAAATGGCTGCAAGCCTCCAGCCGAACACATATTTCATATCAAGCTTTATGTACATAAGCTTGTAGGTCATCCAGATCACCCTCGGGAAGAGGTTTGTGCCCACTCCGTAGCCAAGCACGCAGCCTATCACAGCGGCACTGCCTGCGTAGAAGGTAAACTTGCCCATAATAGCCCTCTCCGAGTAGCCGAGAGCTTTCAGTGTGCCTATCTGGGTACGTCTTTCCTCTACCATGCGGCTCATTGTAGTCATGCATACAAGGGCTGCAACCAGTATAAAAAATATCGGGAAAACCCTTGCCACCTGTGCCACTATCTGAGAATCATTTTCAAAGCAGGCATAGCCTATATTCGTATTTCTGCCGAGGAGAAATGCCTGCGGCTTTTTCAGTGCTTTAAGCGCCGCCTCGCCGTCAGAGAGCCTTTTTTCTCCCTGCTCTATCTGCTCGTCAACGGAAGCAAAAATGTTTGAGCCTGCTCCCTTTTCGCTTTTCTTTCTGAGGTCTTCAAGCTTTTTTCTGCCCTCTTCAAGCTGAGCGCTCTTTTCTTCGATTATGCGGTTATAACGCTCCTCAGCCTGAGTGTCGGCAAGCGCCTGCCATTCGTCCTCCTTGTCGGAGATATAGTCCTTGTACTCATCTGAGTAGATCGTCATATCGTGGTCAAGCTTTACAAATATCTCGGAGTATGCCTGCATATCAAAGGCCGATTTGTCAAGATAGATAAAGCCGTTGACTGTGCCGTTTCCGAGAGAGGTTGAGCCCCTTTCAAAATGCACATAATAAGGCGAGTATATCCGCCCGACCACAGTAAGCTCCCTCGGCAGGAAGGAGTTGAGCGTGTTTATCGGGTTTTTGATACTGAGCTTCAGCTTGTCGCCCACCTGAAACCTTGTCTTTGCGTCCATAAGACATTCGGTGCTGTCCTTTGGCATTCTGCCCTCCAGCAGGCTCGGCTCGTTCACGCCCTCGGTGAGGGAATGCGTTTTGAACACAAGGCCTGTATCCCCGGCAGTATCGAAGATAACGTCAAGAGAATACGCCCCCTCTGCCGAGCGCACATCGTCATGGCTTCGGAAGGCTGCTGCGTTGTCCTCGTCCCAGCCCATAGTTGATACGAGCCTGTAGTCGAAAAGCTGCTGTTCATTCATAAAAGAGCCGACAGTGTTTATCATAGCGTCGGTAGTTATTTTCACTCCCGAGAAAAATCCCACACCAAGAGCAATTATGGCAAGTATCGCCATAAAGCGTCCGAAGGTGCCCTTAATTTCTCTCAGGGTCGATACTCTGAGTTTTGACTTCATCGGCATTACCACTCTATATTTTCGACATCAACTATTTCTGTGTTGAGCCTCATACTTTCGACTGTTCCGCTTTTTACGGTGATTATTCTGTCAGCCATTGCCGCCAGAGCCGAGTTATGCGTTATGACGACCACGGTCATTCCGTTTTTGCGGCAGGTGTCCTGAAGAAGCTTCAGAACTGCCTTTCCTGTCTGATAGTCCAGCGCTCCTGTCGGCTCGTCGCAGAGGAGAAGCTTCGGGTTTTTGGAGAGGGCTCTTGCTATAGCAACTCTCTGCTGTTCTCCGCCCGAAAGCTGAGAGGGGAAATTCTTCATTCGCTCGCCAAGCCCCACCTGTCTGAGTACCTCCTCCGCATCAAGGGGGTCACGGCAGATTTGAGCTGCAAGCTCGACATTTTCCTTAGCGGTAAGGTTCTGCACAAGGTTATAAAACTGGAACACGAAGCCTATATCATATCTGCGGTAGGCAGTAAGCTCCTTTTTACCGAGGGCTGATATCTCACGTCCGTCAAGAAAAACGCTTCCCGAGGTCAGGGTGTCCATTCCGCCGAGGATATTGAGGATAGTAGTCTTTCCTGCTCCCGATGCACCCACGATAACGCAGAACTCTCCCTTTTCTATCTCAAAGCTTGCACCGCCGAGAGCCTGTATTTCGACCTCGCCTGTTTTGTATATTTTCTTAACGTCATTAAATTCGACAAAAGCGCTCATTCTTATGCTCCTTCCGCTGTTTTGAACATTATAGCATAGATGCCCTTTTAAGTCAACTTAATTAACATGAAAAGCGGAGCACCTATGCGCTCCGCTCTGCTTGTTGCAAAAGTTCTTTTAAAAGGGGTCAGGGGCGACAGCCCCAGTGGGGCAAAGGGGCGAAGCCCCTCCTCTCCTCTTCCCCAGCCGAGGCTGTCTGTACGAATGTACAGACCTGACGAGGCTAAGCTCCGCACTACCTATCTCTGCGTTCAAGGCAGGAAAAGTCCAAACAAAAGAACG
>CAMMYU010000148.1:0-4385 GCA_946528545.1 uncultured Ruminococcus sp. | reverse complement strand
CCCACGGCTAACGCCTCTGCACGTCATCTGCCGTGTCAAGCCTGCTTGACGACCCGCTTATCCGTCATCTTACCCAAATTCTCCTTGACTTGCGCCAGCAAGCCTGCGTCGAATTTAGGCAATCTGACGAAAACCTGGACGGCGCATCTGATGCACAGGAGTTGTGCGGTGTTGCCTTAAATAAGAATACGGGCGGCAGGGCACAGGCTCTGCCGCTTTGTGCTGTCCGTGTGTTTTTTTAGGTTTTTGCTTTACATTTTCTTAAAACTATGTTATAATGTAATTCATTACATTGAAAGCGAGGACAGTTATTATGTATGTTTTTCCTAAGGGTCTCTACAGTGATATACGCATAGAGCACCGCCGGGCGGCGAATTACAGCGTATCAAACGGAGATGTCAAGCAAAACTCCGAAACAGCGGTAAACGGAGCTATGATAAGGGTCTATGACGGAAAGCTCTGGTACACAAGCGTTACCAATGACCTTGATAAAATACAGTCGGAGCTTGACGATCTTGCGTCTATAGCAGAGCCCGACCCCGATATAGACAATGATCCCATTGTGAAAATGTTTGAGGTGCATAAGGATAAGGTGCTTCGCTTTGACGGAGAGAATGACCTTCGCAAAACCACAAGGGCTCAGCGTGAGGAGCTGGTTCAGCACTACATCTCTGCCTGCTTTGATGATCTCCCCGAGGAGGTAAAGCAATGGTATGCAGGCTACTATCATCAGCATACGGTAAAGGAGTTCTATTCAAGCAAGGGTGCCGAGATAGTTCAGGATTATCAGCAGTGCTTTATTAATATGTGGTGCGATATTTTCGTGAATGATGCAAAGACCTCGGCAGGAAGAACCTTCGGCGGAATGGACTTCAAGCTTCTTTCGGGTCATGAGCAGGAGGTGCTTGACAGGATAGCTCGCTATCTTGACTACGCCAGGAATGCGGTCGATGTTGTCCCCGGAGACTACGTCTGCGTGCTTGCGCCCATTGTTACGGGAATGTTCACCCACGAAAGCTTCGGACACAAGAGCGAGGCTGACTTTATGCTCAATGACAAGACTCTGCAGGAAGAATGGGTAATGGGCAAAAAGGTCGGAAGCGAACTGGTGTCAATATGCGACAGCGGAGATATGCTCCACAGGGGCTACATAGCCTACGATGACGAGGGCACAGCGCCGAAGGAAACATGGCTTATAAAAAACGGTGTCCTCACAGGAAGGCTGCACGATGCAAACTCAGCAGCTGCGCTCGGTGAGGAGCTCACGGGAAACGCAAGAGCGCAGGATTTCGGCTTCTCGCCTATGGTGCGAATGACCAACACCTATATGGAAGCAGGAGACATCTCCCCCGAGGATATAATAGCAGGCGTTGAGGACGGTATCTACGTTTATAACGTAAACTACGGCACAGGTCAGAGTACCTTTACTATGCAGCCGAACTGCTGCTACCGCATAAAAGACGGAAAGCTCGCAGAGCCGATAAGAGCAAACGTTATAACAGGCAGCGTTTTTGAAACGCTCTTCAATATTGACGCTGTCGGCAATGACCTTGAATTCTGCGATCTAAGCACCTGCGGAAAGAACGGTCAGGCTATGCCCGTGTCCGATGCAGGCCCGACTATCCGTGTGAAAAAGCTGACTATCAACTAAGGGGGCGTTAATATGGAAAGAGAAAAGATAACCTCACAGTTTTCCTTCTGCGAGGTACAGATAGAGGAAACTAAGATAAAGTCCTTCAACAAGGACAGCCGTGCAAACCACTCATACCGTGTGTATGACGGTGAATATGCAGGCATTAAATATGTTCAGGGTATTGCCTCCGATGAGGAAAGCTATAAGCAGGCCGAGGAAAACCTAAGCCTTAAACGCCCGTACAAGTTCTCTCTTGAAACAGGAGTGCGTCACCGTGATAAGACCGAGCAGGAGTACTCCGACAAGGAGCTTATGGACATTGCCCGTGAGGCTGTTGAGCACCTGAAAACACACTACCCCGATTTTACCTTCAGCGGCCAGATCTATACAGACAAAAGAACCATGTCCATGACAAATACCCTCGGGCTTGACTACTCAAACACTGACTGCCAGCTCTGTATGCAGATATCCTACAAGCACAAGGACTCAAAGGACCTTGATGACGGCTGGTTCACTATAGGTCAGAGAAAATTTGACTTCAAAAAGTTCACCGATATGGCTGAGAACTATCTCTCAAGCTTTACAAATATTGTCGGGCTTCCCGAAGAGCTCATCATTCAGGATCAGTATTACGGCTATATGAGCAAGTTCTACGAGTGCCTTGAAGCCGAGAACATGAGCCTCGGCACTTCCCTGCTGTCGGGAAAGATCGGCGAGAAGGTCTTCTCTGACAGCTTCACCCTCCTGCACGATGTTACCGACAAGGAGACATGGTTTAACCCCTTCTTTGACGGTGAGGGCGTAGTTCAGCCCGATGACAAGCGAATCTATATCGAAAACGGTGTTATCCTCTCCGGCTTTGCCGACAAGTTCACAGCCGATAAGTACAATGTCCCCCACACGGGAAGCGCCAACGTCAATATGCATGATGTGCCGAACAACGGCAATGTAAGGCTCTGCATAGCACGCTCCGACAAGACCGCAAAGGAGCTCCTTGACGGCAGGCTGAGTGTTGTTCCGATAAGGGCTGCGGGCGGCGGCTACAATGACAAGGGCGAGTTCGTCACCCCCGTGCAGAATGCTATGCTCTGCGACGGAGAGCGCTTCATAGGAAGGCTTCCCGAATTTGCATTCAAGGGCAGTTTTTATGATATGTTCGGTAAAAACTTTATAGGTGTCAGCAAGGATGAACCTGTATTCAATGACAAAACCATACTTATGAAAATGGACTACAGCAAATAGCTTTTACACGGAGGTGTGTTTATGAAAAAAGCATTGCCTTTGCTTCTGCCTGTGAGGTCGGTGGTATTTGCTCTGATATTTATAATCGGTTCAAAACTTGTCGGCAAAGATGTAAGCGAGATCAGCCGGTGGTGGTCGCCTGCGGCAACAATAGTAAATATACTGACTATACTCCTCATTGTTTTTGCGGCTAAGAAAAGCGGTCAGACCTATAAAGAGCTTATCAATTACGAAAAAGGCAAAACCACGAAAAAGCAGGCGATCCTCGTCACACTGATGATACTGATCGTCGGCATGGGCGGAATGTTCCTTGCAGGCTACATCTGCTACGGGGTTATACCCTACGGTGCGCCTATGATGATAGCTCCGATACCTAAGGCTCTTGCGCTCATAAATATGCTCTTTCTGCCTGTAACGACTGCTCTCGCAGAGGACGGAATGTACCTAGGCTGCGGAGTGAACAGCATGGAGAACAAGCTTGCAGCTATTCTTATTCCTGCGTTTTTCTTCGCACTGCAGCACTGCTATATACCTACTCTGTTCGACTCAAAGTATATGCTGTACCGCTTTCTCTCATTTCTGCCGCTGACGATCATACTATGTGCATATTATTATAAAAAGAGAAACCCTCTTCCGATAATGATAGGTCACGCAGTTATTGACATTGCAACCGCAGTACAGATAATTGCGACCTCGTTCATACCCGGTTTTTATGAGAAAATGTGCAGTATGTAAGCCTTGGTCTCTTGCAAAGCTTTATGATCTGTGGTATAATATAGGTATAAACCAATGCACCCGAGACCCTTTTGCGAAAGGGGGGCATAGCTATGAAAACAAGATTCAAGTATGTAAGGATCCAAGGCCGTGAGCTTGCTGTCAATACGAAGTATGCCAAGGGCATATTCAGTATGTGCATGAAGCTTATTCAGGACAATGTAATGGAGCAGGAGGACGCCGAGCTCTATATGGAGATCGACAAGTGGTTTTCCGAGATACTGCCCTATCCGCCGCAGTGCATGAGGCGTGAGAACGTAGTATGCTTTTTCAAGACGGAGAACACCGAAATGATGATGAAGATGATAAAGCCTGCCATGTGGCTTCTCGACAAGTATGAAAGACCGTTTTTCGTAGTTTACACAAACACCCCCGGAGAGATCGTTTATGAGGACGATTATCAGGTGGTAGTCAAGGCAGGCTTTGACCCCATCTACGAAGAAATGCAGCCCTCATGGACTCCCGAGGATAAGCTCAGTGAGCTTGACAAAGGCAAAGATGGATAAACAAAGCCCCGACAATATGTCGGGGTTTTCTGCTTGCTGCAAAAGTTCTTTTAAGAGGGGTCTGGGGCGACAGCCCCAGTGGGGCAAAGGGGCGAAGCCCCTCCTCTCCCAACAAGCCGAGGCTGTCTGGACGTAATGTCCAGACCTGACGAGGCTAAGCTCCGCACTACCTATCTCTGCGTTCAAGGCAGGAAAAGTCCAAACAAAAGAACGTCGCGATGATGGTGCAG
>CAMMYU010000147.1:0-7307 GCA_946528545.1 uncultured Ruminococcus sp. | reverse complement strand
CGTTCTTTTGTTTGGACTTTTCCTGCCTTGAACGCAGAGATAGGTAGTGCGGAGCTTAGCCTCGTCAGGTCTGTACATTCGTACAGACAGACTCGGCTGGAGTGAGGGGAGAGGGGGGCTTCGCCCCTTTGCCCCACTGGGGCTGTCGCCTCAGCCCCCTTTTAAAAGAGCTTTTGCAACAAGCTGAGACAGCATAAGCTGTCTTTTTTTATTTTATATTTTTACCAACAATCTCAAAATACAAATTTTTCTCCATTAATTCACTGACCTTATATCTGTTCTGATTATAGGCAATAAGAAGCTTCATATACGCAGCAGGCTCACATATTGAAAACAAGGGTATGCTTCCTGCTTTTATAATCTTATCAAGGGTTTCGTACCTGATCTCATCAGGTTTTACACCGCAGATATAAACCATTATACCGTTTTTAATGCATCTTTCTATAAATCCAATCAGTGTATAGTTACTGCCAATAATACTATCAACGCAGGCAGTTCCACTGTGATATGGACAATACAGAACTGCGGCAGTTTTATCGTTTGGAGTGAATACCTCAAAATCAATTGCAGGGTAGCCATGAATTACCATAATTTCACGAGTGAAGCATATCGGTTCAAAAAACAATTGTTTATGCTTCCTTTCCAGCATTGACTTGCTGACCCCTTTATAAACAGTATAGTCATCATAACCGTTATCGCCGTATACAGAAAATCTGTCACAGATAGTATCGGCAGGAATAATTCTTGTCGGCAGCATTACTTTTTCATAAAGTGTGTAAACACCGTGTATTCTGCCTTTTTCAATAAGCTCAACTGCACATGAAAAGTTATACAGTCCATTTGCACCCTTCTCGCCCAGAGGCTTGTTTGATGCTATTATAAATACGGGAATTTCAATATGCCTGAAATACATTCCAAGCAGCGCAGAAGTATAACTCAGAGTATCACTGCCGTGAGTAATTATAATACCGCTGTATTCAGAAGTATTGACTTTCAGAAGATACTCCACAAGCTTTTCCCAGTGCGTAAATCCAACGTTTTCACTGAGAATATTATAAAGCTGAATACATTCAAAGTTCCTCTCGCCGTAAAACAAATTATAATCTGCAACCAGTCTGAATTTACAGTCACTTTCAACATTTATACTTTCTCCGTTGATTGCACTGCCTATAGTTCCGCCTGTGAATATAACAAGTATTTTTTTATCTGTCATAAAGTTTCTCTCCTTTTTATAATAATATCATACCCTTATCTCTTTGTCAATCTGAGGTTTTATATATACATACAAATGCTTTGTTTGTTTTGTTTATCTGTAATGTTAAGTTAATTATAGTTTTGTGAATATTGCACATAATCTTTGATTATCTTAATTTAATTTGTGCATTGTATATATCATGAAAATATGTTATAATAACAAAGTATTAGTATCGAATATCTTTTAAGAGTACAAAATTTTGTACATTATATATTTTGAAAGGGAGTTATTTTATTATGTGGGCATACGAAAGTGTATTTTATCAGATTTATCCTCTTGGCTTTTGCGGAGCGCCGTTTGAAAATGACGGTGTTCAGAAAAGCAGAATTCTCAAAGTCATTGACTGGATACCTCATATCAATAAGCTTGGTGCGAATGCAATTTATTTTTCACCGGTTTTTGAATCTGACACGCACGGCTACAACACCAGAGATTATAAGAAAATTGATTGCAGACTGGGTACAAATGAGGATTTTAAGAAGGTTTGCGCCGAGCTTCACAGCGCAGGAATCAAAGTAGTTCTTGACGGTGTATTCAATCATGTCGGAAGAGGCTTCTGGGCATTTCAGGATGTTCTTAAAAACCGTGAGAACTCTCCCTATAAGGATTGGTTTAACATTAACTTCGGAGGAAACAGTAATTACAATGACGGTCTGTGGTATGAGGGCTGGGAAGGTCATTATGACCTTGTAAAGCTTAATCTTTATAATCCTCAGGTTGTAGATCATATTCTTGATTGTGTAACAGGCTGGGTCAGGGAATTTGACATTGACGGTCTCAGACTTGATGTTGCATATTGTCTGGATAAAAATTTCCTGAAGAGACTCAGACAGCACTGCGACTGGCTTAAACAGGACTTTGTTCTTATAGGTGAACTCCTTCACGGAGATTACAGTCAGTGGGTAAATCCCGAAATGCTCCATTCATGTACAAATTATGAGTGCTATAAGGGTCTGTATTCAAGCTTCAACAGTATGAATCTTTTTGAGATCTGTCATTCTTTGAAAAATCAGTTTGGCCCTGAGCAGTGGTGTCGCTACAGAGGTATGAATTTGCTGTGCTTTGTTGATAATCATGATGTATCAAGAATTGCAAGCCAGCTTACAAATGAAAAGCATCTGCCTCTTATCTATGGACTGCTTTTTGCAATGCCCGGTATTCCCTGTGTCTATTACGGCTCTGAATGGGGTACAAAAGCAGATAAAAAGGACGGAGACCCTGCTTTGAGAGTAAGCTTTGAACAGCCTGAGTGGAATGAACTCACCGAGCTTATTTCAAAAATGGCTGAAGCTCATAAAAGCAGTAAAGCTCTTTGCTATGGTTCTATCAAAATACCAGTTCTTACAAACAGACAGTGTATAATTGAGCGTGAATTTGAAGGGGAGCGTGTCCTTTGTGCAATAAATGCAGATGATCAGCCATTTACTGCACATTTTGATGCAGGCTGCGGACAGGCAGAAGAAATGCTTACAGGTACTATCCATGATTTTGGCGGCGGAAGTGAGCTTAAACCATATTCTGTTGAATTCTGGAAAATGGAAAAATAAAAACAATGACCTCACAAATTAATTATGTGAGGTCATTGCTTTATTTATCATTGATTTTATTTAGTATTTTCAGAACATAATCAGCGGATTTTTTTAATTCCCGCATCTGCTCAATTGGTATATCATCAAATTGTTTTTTTATTTCCTGAAGATATTTATATTCTGTATTACGTACAATTTCCTTAGCCTTTTCACTTAGAAAAATATTAACTACTCTTCTGTTTATAGAATCCTGCTCACGAATTATAAATCCCTTTTCTTCAAGTTTAATAGCGGCTCTGGTGACCTGTTCATTAGATGTTCCTACAAGCTTGGCAAGAGTACCCATTGATACAGTTCCATGATAGTACAAAGCCATTACCATAAGCAGTTGAATTCTTGTCAGATCAAAATCCTTGTTATTGAATGAATTATAAGCAATTCTCCTGAACCAAGGCATTATCTGGGATAGTGAGCTAACCGCTTCGTTTCTGATCTCTTCTTCGTTCATTGATCTCACCTCTTGAAAAAATCATACTAAAATTATTATAATTAAAGCGTTTAAATTTGTCAAGGCTTTTTACAGAATAGTCATAATTGTTTTAACATTATTTATTGTTGACTTACAGACTGATTAGTGATATAATAAATAAAGATTATTTAAAGGAGTGAATAATATGAGCGAACAATGTACTCATGATTGTTCGAGCTGCGGCGTTGATTGCTCTGAGAGACAGCAGGAAAGTCTTGCTGCAAGAATGCATGACGGCAGCAGTGTTAAAAAGGTTTATGCTGTAATGAGCGGAAAGGGCGGAGTTGGCAAGTCCATCGTTACAAGTATGCTTGCTGTACTTGCAAACAGAAAAGGTCTGAGGACTGCTATACTTGACGCTGACATTACAGGTCCTTCAATTCCAACATCATTTAATATTCATACCAGGGCGGAAGGCAATGATGAAGGTATAGTTCCTGTTACAACAGCAAAGGGTATAAAGGTAATGTCACTTAATCTTCTGCTTGAGAACGAGACCGATCCTGTTGTATGGAGAGGTCCTGTGATTGCAGGTGCTGTAAAGCAGTTCTGGACTGACGTTCTCTGGAACGAGCTTGATGTAATGTTTATTGATATGCCTCCGGGAACCGGAGATGTACCTCTTACTGTTTTTCAGTCTATACCTGTTGACGGAATAATTGTTGTAACTTCACCTCAGGAGCTTGTTTCAATGATAGTTGAGAAGGCTGTTAATATGGCTGAGCTTATGAATATTCCTGTTATGGGTATAGTTGAGAATATGTCATACTTTGAATGTCCCGACTGCGGTAAAAAGCACAGCATATTTGGTGAAAGCCATATTGAAAAAACTGCCGAGTCTTTTGGCATACCTAATGTTGCTAAGCTGCCTATAGATCCACAGCTTGCTAAATGGTGTGATGAGGGTCTTATCGAACTGTTTGAGGGCGATTGGCTTGATGCAATCAGTGAAGAATTAACAAAATCACTATAATATTAAACGGTGTCTGAACAGAACAGACACCGTTTTGCTTTTAAAGGGTACAAAATGTGAAAATACCGTTTTCAAGGATAATATAGCTGTGCGCAGAGCCTTCTTTGGGTATGGAAACAGAACCGGGATTGATATAGGTGTAATCACCGTGTTCTTCATTAGCAGGTATATGCGTATGTCCGTGAAGAAGAATATCACCTTTACTGAGCGCAGGTAAATTGTCACAGTTGAATTTATGACCATGAGCAGCAAAAATTCGAAGTTCATCAATAACGATATAAGCATATTCTGCCATAATCGGAAAATCCAGTACCATCTGGTCAACATCTGTATCGCAGTTGCCTCTCACGCAAAGAAGCTTGTCCTTTAGCGGATTAAGCATAGCAATAACTGCTTTTGGATCATATTCATCAGGAAGCTCATTTCTTGGACCGTGATATAAAATATCACCTAGCAGAAGCATTCGTTCTGCTCCGCTTTGCATGAATGCTTCAAGGAGCTTTCTGCACCAGTATGCAGAGCCGTGAATATCAGATGCAATCAAAAGCTTCATTCTGCACTTTCCTTAGCGCTTAAAAGCTCGTCACATTTATTCTTTATTCCCTTATAAATTTTGCAGCCCTCATCTTTTCCGAATTCTTTTACCATTCTGATATAGAACTGCTGTTTTGTGTTGGAGGCCATAACACATTTCTTTATTCTCTCAGCCTCAGATGCATGATCCTTATCTACATATTCAAGAATAAGGGAAGTAAGCCTGTCCTGTTCAGCTTTCGGCTCTTCTTCATGAATATTCTCTTCAATTTCTGCCGTCTCAGTATGAGCTGTTTCAGGGTTTTCCTTAAGATAAAGCTGCTTGAGTCTAAGGTATCTCGGTCTGATAAGCTTATAGAAATCAGTTGCCTGCTGCTTATATATTTTTGCAAGAGAATTGTGCAGTTCTTCTTTGGTTTCCGATTCTGACAAAAGCTCACTTATCTGCTGTATCTGCTCGGGAGTGCAGACCTCATGGAGAATATTTGTAAGATTAGGCATATAGCCTCTCGGCCTTTTGAGCTTTGCTTTTGGTTTCTCTGCTGCATCCTCCTTGACCTGCTCGACAGGAATATTCTCTTCTGCAACAGCCTCAGCTAATTCGTTTTCGGCAGTAACAACCGCTTCTTCGGCACTTTCAGCTTCCTGCTCAATTATAGATGCTGTAGGCTCAAAAATGTCCTCTTCAATTATTTCTTCCTGAATGGTATCAATTGCATCTTCGGTTTCATCAATTTTCGCCTGACCTGCACCCTGAGCATAGCTTAGCGCCTGAGAGATGGTTCTGTTTCTGTAAACAACAGATCTGATACCCTCAACAAAATCTCCATGCCAGAAATCATGAAGGAAATCAAAACCTCTGTCATTGCTTATAATAAAAATGTGGGAATGCTCGCCTCTTGCCACAATATATCCCAGCAGACTTGAAAGCTGGAAATCAAGAGCGTTTTTACCTCCGACGTGTACCTTGAAGTATTCCACATCTGCTTTGCAGGTCATAACCTTCTGATGCATTTCAAAGCTGATCGTGTCTGAATTTTCACTGTACATAATAATAACAGTATCATCAGCTTCAAGCTGATCAATTCCTGTAAGACCTTTAGACTTTACGTTTTCAAAGTCTATCAAAAAAATCTTCATTTCTTTTTCTCCTTAGTTACTATCAAAACTATTGCCGCTGACACAGCAAGAACTATTGCTAAGGCAGATATGACCAGTCTGATTTCATCTTTATTCTCAACCGATATTTCAGAAGAACTGCTTTCAACGTCTGACACTGAGCTTTCAGACTCGCTTTTTACAGGTGCAGCTGCCGGCTCTTCCTTTGTTTTCGATGACTCTTCAGAAATATCATAGAAAGTATATTTCCTGCTGCGAATAACCTTATCAAGCTCTTCTGCTATCAATGCATGACCATCTGCATTAGGATGGATATCAAGAGAACTCATATTTGTAAGACTGAGTCCCTTTTCAAAGAAAGGCTCATAAATGTCACAAACAAGATATTTTTCAGTTCCGTTTTCATCAACTGCATTATTTTTGATAATTGTATTAAGCTTTTCTATTTTATCCTTAGAAAGGCCCTGAAACAGAAAAGCAGCAGGAACATTTGCAAATGGATCATAAAGCGTCTGGAAAATGATAACTGCATCAGATTTGCTGTTTATCTCATTAACAATTTCGTTTATGACGGTTTCATATTTATTCAAAGCAGTATCAATATTATCAGAAAGCTCCGAAAGGTCATCAAGGACACTCTTCAAGTCTGACACCTGATCTACAACCTCAGTCAGATTTGATTTTGTATTCAGCTTGAGTTTTTTACTCATAAATGTACGAAACTGCTTTAAAATATCATTTCCGCCAATTGAGATAACAACGACATTTGCACCGCTCAGAGCATTGTCAAGCACTCCGCTTTTCAGGTGTTCAAGCAAATCGGTAGATTTATCTCCCGATACTGCACCATTTACCATAGTAAACGGACATATACCTTCAAGCTCATTCTTATATTTTTCAGCTAAGATATTAGCATATGAGTCGCAGTTGTAAGGATTTTTCTTAGTAAAGCCTTTTAGTCCATAGCCTGCGGCAATAGAATCGCCGACAAAGGTTATCTTAGGCGGGACATCGACTGTGACCTCAGGGCTTTCTTCAGCTGAAGCAAATACGTGAGAAAACAAAGCAGCTGATATTATCAGTGTGAGAAACAATATAAAGGTGTGTTTTACGGTCATAACAATCGCCTCTTTTAATCAGTATATCACATTTAATAATAAAAGTAAAGTAATTATCTTAAATTAGGCTGATATATTGATATTTTGCTCAAATTTCTTGACAATTTCTTTTTAATGTGATAATATAATAATATGAAAAAATATTCAAATATAAAACCTATAGGCAACACCGCACGACCCATGTGCATCAGATGCGCCGTCCAGATTTTCGTCAGATTGCCTAAATTCGACGCAGGCTTGCTGACGCAAG
>CAMMYU010000146.1:0-13477 GCA_946528545.1 uncultured Ruminococcus sp. | reverse complement strand
TGTTTCCGTTATCACTATCTATTTCCGCGTTCAAGGCCTGTGAAGTCAAAGCAAAGGTGCGGCGCGTGGCGGTGCAGGGTTTTCCCTGCCGCGTTCAAGGCAGGAAAAGTTTCAAACAAAGGTGCGGCGCGTATTAGCCGTGCGGCGAGCACTGCAGGGTTTTCCCTGCCGGCGAGCACCCTGCCCGTTTAAGGATTATTTAATAATTTCTCTTGTATACTGTAGTCAGGATAAGAAAACCAAAGGAGGAATCATTATGTATCTTCGTATTCTAAAAAATGACCTCAGAAGAAAAAAGACTATGAATATCATTCTTCTGCTGTTCGTTATTCTTTCTTCGATGTTCGCTTCAAGCAGTATGAACAATATCGTCACTGTTATGAACGGCACCGACTACTACCTCGATAAGGCCGATATGGGCGACTACTTTATCATCACTATGCAGAAAGATGCCGTTGAAAGGCTCTCATCTGTTCTGAATAACACCAAAGCGGCCGATTCCTACAAGTATGAGGATCTCATGATTCTTACCTCAGGCAACTTCAAACGTGACGGAAAAAAGCTCACTCAGTTTACAAATGCGGCTATCCTCCAGTCCGCTGATGACATGAAGATCAATATCTTCGATATGGACAACAACGAGATAGAGACCGTCCCCGAGGGCAAATGCTATATCTCGGCAACTATCCCCGAAAGGGCAGGGCTTGAGGTCGGTGATAAGTTCACTATCGACATAAACGGCAATACATATAAGTTTGAGTTCGCAGGCAGAGCCAAAGACGCTCTGCTCGGCTCTGAGTTTGTCAATAATCCGAGATTTATTATGAACAAGTCAGACTTTGAAAAGATAGCCTCCGAAAACCCCGAGTACAAAGGCAATCTTTTCTACATAAACAGCTCTGACACCGATGCGATCGAAGCCGCAACTGCCGATACCGTAAGGACATTTTTCGCAGGCTCACGCTCGCTGATAAAAACAAGCTACGTTATGAATATGATAATCGCAGGCATTCTCCTGATGATAAGCGTGGCACTTATCATAGTTTCGTTCGTGGTGCTGAGATTTACTATCGGCTTCACTATCCGTGAGGAGTTCCGCGAGATAGGCGTTATGAAAGCCATAGGCCTTAAAAACCGTTCTGTCAGAGGGCTGTACCTTGTAAAGTACCTCGGCATTGCGATCATCGGCTCGGCGATCGGCCTGGCACTCGGTATACCGTTTGGAAATATGCTCCTTGACAGCGTTTCCAAGAGCATGGTCCTCGGAAATGACAACGGCCTTTTAGTATCGGTCATCAGCAGTATCGCAGTAGTGCTTATCATATCGGCTTTCAGCTGGAGATGTACCCACAAAATAAAGAAAATGTCCCCCGTTGACGCAGTAAGAAGCGGTCAGACGGGAGAGAGGTTCAAAAAGCGTGCGATACTCTCCCTGTCAAAAAGCAGAATGAAGACCACGCCATTTATGGCAGTCAATGACGTGCTGAGCGCTAAAAAGCAGTTCGGCATGATAACCGCAGTATTCACAGTATGTATACTTATGGTAACGCTGCTCGCAAACACCGCAAACACACTTTCAAGTGACAGCCTGATGTATCTTCTCGGCACCACCAAAAGCGACCTTTACTACAACGGCACAGACTATCAGCTGGAGGTGTTAGGCGGCTCAAAGGGCAGTAAGGAAGCAGAAGACGAGATAAAGCAGATACTCAAAGACAACGGCTATGAGGCAGATGTCACCTTTGAACGCTGGGCATCTCTTTCTACCGAATTTGAGGGCAAAAAAGCTAAGATCCCCTATCTCTTCTGCCCCGATACAAAGACCACTGACTATTATTACAGCAAGGGCAAGGCGCCTATGTACACGAATGAGATAGCCCTCTCAAATCTGGCACTCGAAAAGCTCGGCGCTGAGATAGGTGACACCGTCGTTATCACCATTGACGACGAGGAGAAGGAGTTCTTGATAACAGGCTCGTTCACATCTTTTAACAACCTCGGAACTAACGGCCGCTTTCATCAGGATATAGATATTCCTGACAGCAATATCAGCTCGGCATTCGCATTCCAGATCGACTTTGCAGATGACCCCGACGAAGACGAGATCGAAAAGAGAAAAGAAGACCTGAAGGACATCTTCGAGACTGACAATGTGTACAATGCACAAGGGTTCGTCATGGACTGCATGGGTGGTTCGGCAAACACTATGGAAGCAATGAAAAACCTGATACTCATCATCGACATTATCATAATTGCGATGATAGCCGTACTTATGGAGCGCTCGTTCATTTCAAAGGAGAGAGCCGAGATCGCACTGATGAAGGCTATGGGCATAAAGAGTAAGTCAATAATCGGACAGCACACGCTGAGATTTGTGATAGTGAGCATTGCAGCAGCGATACTGGCAGCAGCCCTTTGCCTGCCTCTGACAAACCTTGCGATAGACCCGATATTCGGCATTATGGGGGCTGTCGAGGGCGTGGAATACACGATAGACCCATTAGAGGTATTCGTGAGCTATCCGCTTATAATACTTGTAACAACAGCTCTGAGTGCTTTCCTTACAGCCCTCTATACCAAGACCGTCAAGGCAAGCGACACCGCAAATATCGAATAGGCAGGCAACAACATTTCAGGAGGTAACTATTATGAGTACAGTACTTAACGTAAAGGATCTTTGCAAAACATATATCGTAAACAAAAGGCAGAACAATGTCCTCACAAACGTGAGCTTCAAGGTTGATGAGGGTGAGATGATCGCAGTTATGGGGCCCTCGGGCTCGGGGAAATCTACTCTGCTATACACCGTCTCGGGAATGGACAGAATGACCGCAGGAACAGTTGAGTTCACAGGAAAGAACATTTCAAAGCTTTCGGAAAACGAGCTTGCACAGCTCAGACTTGATGAAATGGGCTTTGTGTTCCAGCAGATGTATATGATGAAAAACCTCTCGGTGCTTGATAATATCATACTGCCCGCCTGCAAGTCGAAGAAGACCTCCGAGAGCAGAAAGGAAACTGCCGAGAGAGGAAGAGCCCTTATGAACAAGCTCGGAATCGGGGACATAGGAGACAACGATATAAATGAAGTATCTGGCGGACAGCTCCAGCGTGCAGCAATATGCAGAGCAGTTATGAATGACCCGAAGCTTCTCTTCGCAGATGAGCCTACAGGCGCACTGAACCGTTCCGCCTCTGACGAGGTAATGGAGGAGCTGACAAGGCTCAACTCCGAGGGAACAACAATTATGCTTGTAACTCATGACGCAAAGGTCGCAGCAAAATGCACAAGAGTATTATTTATAGTTGACGGAAACATAAAAGGAGAGTATAATATAGACAGAGAGCTCTCCCTCCGTGACAGAGAAAGAGCCCTCAACAACTGGCTCCTAGAAATGGGCTGGTAGCAGGGAAAACCCTGCACCAATACGCGTCATGGTTTTGCTTGGGCTTCTATTGCCTTGAACGCGGAGATAAGTAGTACGGAGATTTGCCTCGTCAGGTCTGTACATTCGTACAGACAGCCTCGGCTTGTTGGGGAGGAAGGGGCTTTGCCCCATACCCCTAGGTGATAGGTTGAAAATCTTATCGAAAAACGACCTGAAACCTATAACCTAAAATCTATAACCTAAAACCTATCCTAAGAGCAGCAAATGAAAAAGTCTGCACTACCTACGTGCCCGAATGGGCATCTGTCCGCTTTGCGGACACCATACCTATTCCCTATTCCCTATTACCTATTACCTGAACAACACCTGTTCCCTGTTACCTAAATACCTGTTCCCTGTTACCTAAAAAAGATCGGAGTGATGTAAATGGTCGATATACTCATAGTTGAAGATAATGTGGAGCTCAGCTCTCTCCTTGCCGATCACCTGAGAGCCGAGAGCTATACCGTAAGTATCGCCGACAGCGGAGAGAAGGCTCTCACAATGTTTGAAAAGTACGGCGCACGGCTCGTTATACTTGATATAAGTCTGCCCGAAATGGACGGCTTCGCTGTGTGCAGACGGATAAGAGCTCATGATAACACTCCGATAATTATGCTCACTGCACGCACATCTAAGGACGATAAGCTAAGCGGTCTGCTGACAGGTGCTGATGACTATATCGAAAAGCCTTGCGATATTGACATTCTGCTGGCTAAGATAAAAGGGATATTTCAGAGAAGGCTCGCTCTTGATACCCTATCTGACGGCGACCTTACCTTGGACCTTGCCGCCGAGACCGTGTCTAAGGGCGGAAAAGCCCTCACTATGACCGCCAAGGAATTTGAGCTTCTGCGCTTTCTGATCGAAAACAAAGGGCAGGTGCTCTCCAAGGAAAGAATATGGGCGAGGGTCTGGGCATGGACAGCGAAAGCGAGCCTCAGAGCCTGACCGTACATATCAAATGGCTCAGAGAAAAGATAGAAGATGACCCCAAGAACCCGACACGCATTCTTACCGTGTGGGGCAAGGGCTATCGCTACGGAGGTCAGAATGACTAAGCTTGACAGACTGATCGCCCTGTGCGCTGTGCTGACTGTACTGATCTTTGTCGGGGCTGATCTCTATATAGGCTCTCTTGAGGGCACTCCCGACAAATCCTACAGGGTAGAGGTAAACAGGGTAAGACAGCAGCTTGAAGCAGGTGAAGATATAGACCTCTCGGACTATGAGCAGATAACTGCCGTGACCCGATATGATTCTCGGGACAGCTTTTTCAAGCCCGATACCGAATACGTTATCGCCGAGGCTGACGGACAGCTCTGGCGCATTGATTACGAACAGAACAAAGCCTCGAAAAAGGGGCTTTATATAGCCGTAAACAGCGCTCTGGGAGCGCTTTCTGCCGTGCTGTTCTCGGTGCTTTTGTATATACGGTTAAAAATCGTCAGACCCTTTAACCGTATCAGAGACTACCCTGTGGAGCTCTCGAAGGGGCACCTTACCACGCCGCTTAAAGAAGAGAAATCAAAGCACTTCGGACGCTTTGTCTGGGGACTGGATATGCTCAGGGAGCGCCTTGAGGACAACAAGCAGAAGGAGCTCGACCATGCGAGAACCGAGAAAACAATGCTCCTGTCCCTCTCACATGACATAAAGACTCCGCTTTCGGCTATAAAGCTGTCAGCGCAGGCGCTCTCGAAGGGTATCTACAAGGACACCGAAAAGCAGAAGCAGACTGCTCTGGGCATTTCCTCAAACGCTGACGAGATAGAACGCTACGTTGCCGAAATTATCCGCAATGCAGAGCATGACTTTATGACCTTTGATGTGCAGGACAGCCAGTTTTATCTGAGCACAGCTGTTGATAAAACCGAAAGCTACTACCGTGACAAGCTCTCTGCTCTGGGGACGGAGTTCACTGTAGGAGAGTATGCCGACTGCCTGCTTCGGGGCGACCCCGAGCGTATGCAGGAGGTGCTGCAGAACATCATCGAAAACGCAGTCAAGTACGGCGACGGCAAACGCATTTCCCTGAGCTTTTCAGAGGAGGAGGACTGCAGGCTGATAACAGTCTCGAACACGGGCTGTTCGCTCCCCGAGTCGGAGCTTGACACTATCTTTGAAAGCTTCCGCAGAGGCTCAAATTCGGGCTCTCAGCCCGGAAGCGGACTTGGGCTCTATATCTGCCGAAGGCTAATGAACGAAATGGGCGGAGAGGTCTTCGCCGAAACCGAAGGTGACCTTATGAAAATCACCATCGTGTGCAGAAAAAAGTGATTTTTATGGGGGAGACCCTTTTGAAAAAGGGTCCTCCCCCAGACCCCCTCACTAAAACTTCTAATATAATTTTGCCCCTCAGGAGCTTCTTTGAAAGAACGTGAGAGTTATCTCATTACTCTTTGCTGTCAAGGCTGCTCCTGAGGGGCAAAATTAAGTTAAAAGTCTTTGGAAAGGGGTACGGGGGATAACCTTTCTTCAGAAAGGTTTCCCCCGAGAAAAATCACAACGGAAGCCAGATGCGCATCTGGGTTTCGCCTCGGTTTGCCCAGCAGAAATACGGGATCGCTTTCGCCTTTACCTCTGTCAGCTTCGGCGCTGTTACCGAGTAGAGGTCATTTCTGCCCTCTGCCCTGAGTGCATCAACCGAGAGCGCTGTGATCTCTTCAAGCCCGCTGACCTTGCAGGTCTCGGCACTGAGTGTGCCTTTCAGCCGCAGTGAGAGCACATCGCCCTCATTGTCTACACCCTCAAAGCAATAGACAAGCGGTCCTCTGCAAATGCAGGCCTTGCCGTTAAGCTCGGGTATTCTCTGCGCCGCATATACAAGCCTTGCACCCTCGTCAAAGTGAAGCTCCAGCACATCTCCGTCAGACAGATCCAGATATGCGTAGCCGCCTTTTTCCTCATACCGAACAGCAGAGCCGTTCTTCATCAGCCTTGTGTTGCTGCTCCATGAGGGCAGCCTGAACGCTGTTTTTCCGCCGCTTATTACGGTATACCTCACCGTCATCTCAAAGGGATAGGCTGTCTCGCACCTGAGCTTTACACCGTTTGCAAAGCTTACCTCTCCTGCCGCATACAGGTGACAGAATGCCGTTTCGCTGTTCTCGCCGTAGGCATACTTGCCAAGGGACATTATCGTTCTCGCAGCATTCGGCGGACAGCAGGCGCAGGCATACCAGCCGGGGCGCTGTGTAAGGTCATGCCTGTGGGTAGGCGCTCTGCCCGAGATCCCCGGTATGCACTCCAGCGGATTTACATAGAAAAAGCTCTTTCCGTCAAGCGCCATTCCTGCAAGAACAGTGTTATAGAATGCCTGCTCCATTACATCGGCATAGCGGCTTTCGGGCTTTGCTTCAAGCATTCGTGAGGCAAAAAACATAAGCCCGATAGAAGCGCAGGTCTCGGCATAAGCTGTGTCCGAGGGCAGGTCATTATCGACCGAGAAAGCCTCTCCGTGAACAGTCGAGCCTATACCGCCTGTTACATACATTTTCCTCTGTGTAATGCTCTCCCAGAGGCGGTCACAGGCTGCAAGAAGGTCGCTGTCATCGGTCTCGGCGGCAAGGTCTGCCATTGCAGTGTAGAGGTACACCGCCCTCACAGCATGACCTGTTGCCTCGCTCTGACTGCGGACAGGCGCATAACTCTGCTGATAGGCATTGTCCTCGGCATTGTTGCCCCAGACAGTCCAGTCACGCAGAGCCTTTTCCTTTTTGTAGAACTCGGTATCCACTCCCCTGACATCTACAAAGTGCTTTGCAAGCTCCAGACAGCGCTCATCACCGCTGACACGGTAAAGCTTCATAAGCGCAAGCTCTATCTCAGGGTGACCTGGGTAGCCTTCCTTTCCGTCACGCACAAACCTGTTGTAGATGTGCTCCGCATTTTTAAGGCACACATCAAGAAGTTCCCTCTTGCCTGTTGCTTCATAGTAAGCCGCACCTGCCTCAAACATATGCCCCGAGCAGTACATCTCATGGCCTTCAAGAAGATTTGTCCAGCGCTTTTCTCTGTCCTTTATAGTATAATATGTGTTCAGATAGCCGTCACTGTCCTGTGCGGCTTTAATTTTCGAGATAAGCTCGTCGGCTCTTTTTTCAAGCTCCTTGTCGGGGTGCTCTGACAGAGAGAATGCAACTGCCTCAAGCCACTTGGCCGCATCTGAATCCTGAAAGACCATTCCGTAAAAGCCGTCTGCAATATCGCCGCCGTGAAGCGCTCCTGCGGCATTCTCAAAGTTCTTTACAACATGGCTTTTCTCCGCACCTGCACGGTCATGGAGCACCTCATACTGATATGGGATCACAGCGCTTCTTACAAGCTCCTGATACCTGCCGACAAAGCCCTCTGCCTTATATGCTCTGATATTTACCTGATTCTGAGTTTTCATAGGTTTCCTCCTCGGGTTGTTTTTAAGGCAGCAGCACACAGTCATTGTGCGTTGCTGTCTTAACATTATAAACTATCGAAAAGCAAAAATCAATACGTTTTCCGTTGTGAGAATATAACAAGTTTTATGGTTTTGGATAGTGCAAAGTGCCAAAATCCCGAAAATGAGGGAAAAGGCTATTGACACCGTGTCAGAATGCTGATATAATATGTATAGTGACACAATGTCAGTATAAAAAAGGGGGAAGTAAAATGCCTAAGGGCTCACCCGAGCTAACAGCTTCTCGGAAAGAGGAGATCGTAAATGCCTGCGAAAAGCTCTACCGGACTATGAGCTTCAAGGATATAACGCTCAAGGATATAAGCGTGGAGACCAGTCTTTCAAGACCTTCTATCTACAATTATTTTCAGACAAAAGAGGAGATATTTTTAGCCCTCATGGAACGGGAATATAACGATTGGGCAAATGAGCTGAGCGCTGTCAGAGATGGAAACGATACGATGAGCGCAGAGCACTTTGCGGATACTCTCGCACACTCGCTTGAAAAGCATGAGCAGCTTTTGAAGCTTCTCGCAATGAACCATTATGATATGGAGGAAAACTCACGGCCTGAAAGGCTGACGGAGTTCAAGCTTGCATACGGAGCTTCGCTTGATTCGGTGAGAGGCTGCCTTAAAAAGTTTTTCCCCGACTGTGACTGCGAAAGCTTTATCTTCGCGTTTTTCCCTTTCCTGTTCGGAGTTTATCCCTATTCGGTTGCGACAGAAAAGCAGCTCTGCGCTATGCGTGAGGCTAAAATGGATTTCAGAATGCACAGTGTTTACGAAATAGTTTATTCCTGTGTGTTAAGACTGTTGAGAGGTACAAAATGAAGTATACAAAGCTCGGTAATTCGGATCTGAATGTTTCAAGGATATGCATGGGCTGTATGGGCTTCGGAGATGCCCGGAACGGTCAGCATTCATGGACCGTTGATGAGGAGCACTCCCGCGAGATAATAAAGCACGGGCTGGAGCTTGGAGTGAACTTCTATGACACGGCTATTGCCTATCAGTCGGGGACAAGCGAGCAGTATGTGGGCAGGGCGCTGCGTGACTTTGCAAAGCGTGACGAGGTCGTTGTGGCAACTAAATTTCTGCCGAGAACTCCTGCCGATATTGAGGCAGGCATTACAGGGCAGGCTCATATTGAGCGCATGATAAACAAGAGCCTTGAAAACCTCGGAATGGACTACGTTGACCTGTACATTTATCATATTTGGGATTGGAACACTCCCCTCTATGATATACTTGATGGTCTGAACAGGATAGTCAAGGCAGGAAAGGCAAGATACATCGGCATTTCAAACTGCTATGCGTGGCAGCTTGCAAAGGCGAATGCCCTCGCCGAGAAGGAGGGCTTTGCGAAATTTGTTTCTGTTCAGGGGCATTACAATCTTATCTTCCGTGAGGAGGAGCGTGAAATGGCAATGCTCTGCAGTGAGGACAACATCGCTATGACACCCTACAGCGCACTTGCAAGCGGAAGGCTCGCAAGGCTCCCGGGGGAAACATCAAAGCGTGCAGAAGAGGACAGCTATGCAAAATTCAAGTACGATGCGACCAAGGAGCAGGACGAGGTAATTATCCGCCGTGTTGCGCAATTAGCCGAAAAGCACGGCGTTTCAATGACAGAGGTTTCTCTTGCATGGCTGCTCACAAAGGTGACTGCACCTGTTGTCGGTGCGACGAAGCTTCACCATATAGAGGGCGCTGTAAAGGCTGTAGAGCTTGAGCTCTCGGCAGAGGAGCTTTCTTACCTTGAAGAGCCCTATGTGCCCCATGCACTTGCAGGAGTTATGGCTCAGAACAAGCCTGCAAACAAAGACGAAAAGCACGTCTGGTCTACGGGCAGTCAGAAAATTTGACATCTGTCGATAAACTCAAAATAGTGCAGATTTTGCCTCATAAAATATATTTACTGAGAAAGACCTCCGGCCGCATGACCGAAGGTCTTTCTTGGTTTTATTGTTCAAGCTCAAATGAAAATGACTTCATATCGAAATTACACCCGGGCAGGAACACAAAGCTTAGCCTGCCCTTTCCGAAGAAGCCCTCTATCGGGAAGGTCTGCGCAGTGTAGTCCTCACAGCCCTTGAATTCAAGCAGGATACGCTTCTGCTCTCCATTGTCAAACTGGAGATGTATGCTGTTCACAGGAAGGCCTGACCTGCCTGTAACGGTAATGCTCACAGGTGCTTTGTCTGTGAAGTCAAACTCTCCGAAGCCGAGGATAACGTTATTTCCGATACCCGTGACCTCATCGCCGCTTCGGGTGAAGCTGTCTCCGTAGATCTCCTCGGCGCTGCCTGCAAAAAGCTCCGAGCTCTCCTTTTCATGCTTCTCAAACACAAAGCCCTGAACATCATACGCAAGGTCGGAGCTGAACGAGATCGTATGCACACCCCTCAGCACTTTGGGAAGCTTATACTTCATTGCCTGATAGGTAAGCCACACAGGCGGCAGCGCATACTCAAACCTGCCGAGACAGTCTCCGTCTTCGGGAGTACCGTCCCAGACGCTTATGTGTACAGGTGTCGAGTAGTTTGCAAAAAGCGGTATCGTTATTTCATCAGAGCCCACCGAGCCGAAATCCACATTCTCAAAGCCGAACCAGCCGCCGTCACGCCCGAATGCCGCACCGTGTTGTATTCCGCCCGAAACCTCGCCCTGTGCAAGGGTGAACAGTCCGCCTGCAACAAGCTTGTAGGGGTCTATCATCGCAGAGCCGAGACCCTCGCCCCTGAGAGAAAGCATTGTGTAGAGACTTATCCTTTCAGTGCCGTTTCGCACTGCCGCCCTGAGACAGAACTCCCCGTCGCCCTTACATTTAACAGTCACTCTGCCGTTTTCCGCCGAAACTATCTGCGCAAGCGGCGAATCTATTCCGTCGGGGGTTGTAATGCGGTACTCTATCTCGTCTGAGTATACAGAATCGGCAGGATAAACCCTTGTCTCAAAGCTGAGCTCGCTGTGCCCGGGGCCGAACACAAGGCGCTCGCCCGAAAGCTCTATCCGCCTTACGGGAATGTCATTTGCAAGGTCATCTGTACAGCCCTTTCGCTCCGTATTATGAGCGTTCAGGCTGATACCCGAAACAGCCTCGGACGGCACTGCCCTGACAGTCAGCTCTGCACCCTTAGCCGAGGGCGATGTCACCCTGACCTTAATGTCTCCGCTTTCCCCTGTCGCACCTATGATCGCCAGAAGCTTGCCCGAAAACAGCCTGCGTGAGGCCGCCTTGTACTGCTCATAATCGGTGGAGTCGCCGTTGTCAAGTCCGACCAGTCTGCCTGCGCCCTCAACGCTGACAAAGACCCTGTCTCTCGCATTGCGGACGGGATCGCCCTCGCTGTCTGCGGTGCTTATCGTCACAAAGCAAAGCTCGGTGCTTCCTGCTTTTATCTCTTCGGTATCGGCAGAAAGCTCTATAGTCTCGCTGTCCCCGAAGCTTTTTACCGTGTCCTCGGCTATGAGCCTTCCGTCCTCATCATAAGCCCTTGCGCTGAGCGTGCCCTTTTTGTACGCAAGCTTTATATCAAGGGTAAGCTCGGTATCGGTCTGAGGCTTGAAATCCTTGTGCGCTATCACCTCGCCGTTAAAGAGCAGATCAACGTGAGGACAGTTGCTTGCAGTTCTTATATCTATAAGGTCGCCCTCGCTGAAATCCCAGTACGGGAAGATATGCACAAAGGGCGAGCTTCTGTAGTCCGTCCACACAGACCTGAACACATAGAAGCTGTCCTTCGGAAAGCCTGCTGTGTCGATCTGTCCGAAGTAGCTGTTTTTCGTTGAGTACGGAGTCGGCTCTCCGATGTAGTCAAAGCCTGTCCAGATAAACTGACCTGCACAGTACTCACGGTCTCTGTCAGGGATAATGCAGGCTTCCCAGCTTTTAGCCGCCCACGCAGGCGAGCTGTTTCCAAGTGCCGAGCACTGCTCATCGTCCTCACAGAGGATAGGCTTGCTCAGCGGAAAATGGTAGATACCTCTGCTCTGTACCACCGATGAGGTCTCCGAGCCGTACATCATCCAGTCAGGGTGCTCGGAGTGCTGTTCGTCATAAAGGCGCTCCGCATAGTTGTAGCCCGCAGCTTTAAGAATGTCAGCGCACCTGCGTGCGTTGTCGCTTCCCATATAGTTTGAGCCTATCGTTATATAGCCGTTGCCCCTCGGGTCATGTGACTGCACAAGCCTGCGCAGAAGAGAGGTAACCTCCTGGCCCCTTTCATCAGCGTGAGTGTCATATATCTCATTCCCTATGCTCCAGCCGATAATGCAGGGGTGATTTCTGTCCCTCCTTATCCACGAGGAAACATCACGGCTTATCCACTCAGGGAAAAACCTTGCATAGTCAAACTCAGTCTTGCTCCTCTCCCACATATCGAAGCCCTCGTCAAGTATCAGCATACCCATTTCGTCGGCAAGCTCAAGAAGCTCCACCGCAGGCGGATTGTGGCTTGTGCGGACAGCATTCACTCCCATCTGCTGAAGAATACTAAGCTGTCGTCTTATTGCCGAGCGATTCACTGCCGAGCCCAGCGCTCCGAGGTCATGGTGCATACAAGCGCCGTGAAGCTTAACGTGTCTGCCGTTAAGGAAAAAGCCGTGGTCTGTGGTAAACTCAATGCTCCTGAAGCCGAATTTACTGCTTACCTTATCTATAAGCTCTCCGCCCCTGTAAAGCGACACCTCGCAGTTGTATAGCACAGGGCTTTCAATATCCCAGAGCTTCGGAGATGCAAGCTTTATAAACTGCGTATTCGATGAATACGAACAGCCGTCCCGAAGCACAGTTTCAGGCATGGCTGACCTGTCATAAGCGCATACTGCGCTCTCGGTCTGCGAGAGAAGCTCTCCGCTGTCCGAAAATATCCTGCTCTTTATTGTAAGCTCCGACACGCTTTCCGATGAGGGGCGCTCGGTCTCGGCTGTGACAGTTACCTTGCCCTCTGTATCGGCTGAGATGTACACTCCGTCAGGCAGGATATGAGTGTCCTCAAAGCGGTTAAGCCATACACGTCTGTAAATGCCTGCGCCCGAGTACCAGCGTGAGTTCGGCTCTCTGTGGTCAACCCTGACAGTGACCTCGTTTTCGCCCTCGTGAAGATATTCTGTTATGTCAAACTCAAAGGTGGTGTAGCCGTACTTCCACTCGCCTGCAGACTTGCCGTTGACATAAACACGGCTGTCCATGTACACGCCCTCAAAGCGCAAAGATGTCCTCCTGCCGTCATTCGGCACTGTAAAGCGCCGTCTGTACCAGCCCGTCGAGGTCTTGTAAAGGTCATTGGTATCCTCAATAAGCCAGTCATGAGGAATATCCACTGCTCTCCACTCAAAGTCATCGCGGTATTCGGTTCCTATCGGCTGTAAGGAGAATTCCCAGCCGTCACAAAAAAGAATTGTATCTCTCATATATCTGCCCTCCGTATACGGTATTGCTTTCAGATTTTCCACTATTATAGCATAGCGCAGAACTTATTTCAAGAGGGGCGCAAAGGCTTTTTTTACATTAAGGCAACACCGCACGACCCACGGCTAACGCCTCTGCACGTCATCTGCCGTGTCAAGCCTGCTTGACGACCCGCTTATCCGTCATCTTACCCAAATTC
>CAMMYU010000145.1:0-22525 GCA_946528545.1 uncultured Ruminococcus sp. | reverse complement strand
CCCGCAAGCCTCTATCGCAGGCTTGGCGAGCTCTTTTTCTAAATCCTTGGCAGGCTCTATTCATTAGCTTGTTTTTTTAGCTTGCACTATTTTTCTTTGCGGTCAGGGTAAGAAAAGCTTCGAGCAAATGTGCGTCGCGAAGGCGGTGCAGGGTTTTCCCTGCCGGTCAAGGCAAAAAAGTATCAAGCAAAAATGCGACGCGTATTAGCCGTGCGGCGAGCACTTTTCCCTGCCGAGCTCTTTTCTTAAATCCTTGGCAGATCTTATTTCTTAGCTTGTTATCTTAAATAGATCTGCTGTACTTCTTCCGAAATGTCTCCGTCTGCCGTTCTTACAAAAAGCGGTCTCTCTATGTTCAGAAATGTTTTTCCGCCCTTCTTGCCCTCAATCAGTATCAGCCATGGCGCACAGTTCGGGTTCTTGTGTACTGTCCTCAGTCTCTTCGGTTCTATCCCGTTATCCCTCATAGCTGTAATGATGTCGCAAAGCCTCTCAGGTCTGTTGCATACGCAAAGCCGCCCCCCGAATTTCAGGTTTCGCTTCGCCGCTGCACATACATCACCTATCGTACACATCATTTCATGCCTTGCGATAGATACTGCTTCACTCTCGTTCTTTGCACCCGTATTGTCAAGCTTGTACGGCGGATTGCAGGTGATAAGGTCAAGCTCTTCATCACAGCGCCACTCTTTGAGGTCCGCATTCACGGGAATTATTGTGTCCTCTGCCTTTGAAGCTTCGATAGATAAGCAAAGCTGATCGTAGGCTTTTTTCTGTATCTCAACTGCGTAGGTCTTTTTCGGACTGTATTTCTTGTCCAGCAGCAGCGCTATTATTCCGCTTCCTGTGCAGAGGTCTGCACAAATGTCCTTGTGCCTTGCTCCTGCAAAATCAGCCAGCAGAAAAGCATCGGTTCCGAAGCGGTGCTCGGTAGAAATGCAGACTTTGTATCTCTCTCCAAGCTGTTCGTAGGTAAGGTCATTATAATTCATCGGATTCTCCATAGTATTTCGTCATAAGCACTGCGTCCTCGGCAGGCTCTCTGTAAAAGCCCTTGCGAAGCCCCACTTCCTCAAAGCCGAGGGAGAGGTAAAGCCCCCTCGCAGCCTGATTTGATATTCTGACTTCAAGGTTACAGCGCTCGGCTGAGTTTTCGCTCTCCATAAAGGTGATAAGCTGTCTTCCTATTCCCTGTCCTCTGTAGGCTTCGGTCACGGCGATGTTGTTAAGCTGTATCTCTCCTGCGACTATCCACACGTTTATGAAGCCGATCACTCTATCACCGTCTTTGGCAATGTAGGTTTTCGCAATTTCAAGTGGTATCTGGTGCTCGAATTCTTCCTCGCTCCACGGCTCGGAGAAGCACTCGCTTTCTATTTCTGCAACTGCTTTGCAGTCCTCGGCACGCATTTCGGATATGGTTATGCTCATTCGCTGTCCTCCAGAAGCTTTGAGTATAGCTCTCCCTTTGAAAAGCCCGTTGCCTTTGCGATATTTCGGCAGGCATCTGCCCCTCGCATACCCTTGGCGACAAGCTCTCTGACTTGTTCTAAAGCCTCTTCTATAGTTTCGGGCTTGTCCGAAACGGAATTGTCAGCGCCCTCAATAACGAGGACGAACTCGCCTTTTGGCTTGTTTGCGGTGTAGTATTCTATCGCCTCGGAGAGGTTTGTCAGCTTCACTTCCTCATGGATTTTTGTAAGCTCCCGACAAAGTGAAATTCTCCTGTCCCCGAAATATTCAAGCATATCCTTCAGTGTATTCATAAGCTTGTGAGGTGCTTCATAAAAAATGAGGGTATCCTGCGCATCTCTTACTGAGGCTAAGTGCTCCAGTCTTTGTTTTTTTGTAACGGAAAGAAAGCCCTCAAAGCGAAACCTCGCTGTCGGCAGACCGCTTACCGCCAGTGCCGATACCACAGCAGAAGGCCCCGGAACTACTTTAACGTCTATCCCCTCTGCACGGCAGAGCATGACTATCTGTTCTCCCGGATCTGAAATACAGGGCATACCTGCATCTGTGACGATAGCGCAGTCCTCGCCCGAGCGAAGGCGCTCTGCTATCTTTTCTCCCATGACCTTTGCGTTGTGCTCATGGTAGCTTACAAGGGGCTTTTTTATCTCAAAGTAATTCAGAAGCTTTGCGGTAACTCTTGTGTCCTCGGCGCAGATAAAATCTACCTTTTCGAGCGTTTCCACCGCCCTGTAGGTCATATCTCCAAGGTTTCCTATAGGTGTCCCGACAACGTAAAGTGTTCCCATATCTGCTCCTTATCCGTTCAGTTCAAGTATTTTGTCTATCATTTTGTACATAGAGTCGAGCGTACTGAGCTCGCCCGATGAGCCTCTCAGCTTTGAAGCGCCGTTCAGCCCTTTTATATACCATGCGAAGTTATGACGCATCTCCTTCATGCCCTGCTCCTCGCCTTTGTAATGACAGATCAGCTCGCAGTGCTTTCTCATTATCTGCATTTTTGTCTGCACATCGGGCTCGGGGAGAATTTTTCCGCTTGTGAGGTACTCCCTCACATTTTCAAACACCCAGGGTCTCCCGTATGAGCCTCTGCCTATCATCACAAGGTCACAGCCTGTTTCATCATACATTTTCTTTGCACTTATGCCGTCTGTAACATCGCCGTTGCCGATAACGGGTATAGAGACCGCCTCTTTCACTGCCCTGATGATATCCCGGTCAGCCTTGCCCGAATAAAACTGCGTTCTCGTTCTTGCGTGGACAGTCACCGCTGACGCTCCTGCCTGCTCAGCAATTTTAGCAATCTCGACAGCGTTTATGCTGTCAGAGTCCCAGCCTGCTCTTATCTTTACGGTAACGGGGCAATCCGCATTTTCGACTGCTGCCAGTATCAGCTCGCCTGCTTTTTTGGGGTCCTTCATAAGTGCTGAGCCGCTTCCGTTTGAGACTATCTTCGGTACGGGACAGCCCATATTTATATCTATAATGTCGGGGCTGAACTTATTGAGCATATACGCTGCCCTGCCCATGAACTCCGCTTCCTCTCCGAAGAGCTGCAAAGCATAGGGGCGTTCCTCCGGCTCTATCTCGCAGAGCCTTGCCGTCTTTTTGTCGCCGTAGCAAAGCCCCTTTGAGGAGATCATCTCGCTGACAAGATAGGCAGCACCGAACTCCTTGCACATAAGCCTGTAGGACTTGTCCGCCACGGAAGCCATCGGAGCAAGAGCCGCAGTTTTTTCAATTTTAACATTTCCTATACTGATATGCTCCATTATACAGTCTCCCGAACACACAAAACACAGCTGCGCCTGAACACAGCTGTGCAAGGTTTATTCTACAGTTACGCTCTTAGCGAGGTTTCTCGGCTTGTCAACGTCAAAGCCCTTGGCTACGGATACATAGTAGCCCATAAGCTGCAGCGGAACAACTGCTAAGCTTCCTGCAAAGAGAGGATTTATCTTCGGGATATATACGGTAAAGTCTGCAATATCCTCCATAGCGTAGTTGCCGTAGGTGGTCAGACCAAAGAGGTGAGCGCCTCTGCTCTTTACCTCAACCATGTTGCTGACGGTCTTTTCATAAAGGTTCTGCTGAGTTACCAGCGCGAACACGATAGTACCGTCTTCAATAAGGGAGATAGGTCCGTGCTTGAGCTCTCCTGCAGCGTAAGCCTCGGAGTGGATATAGCTTATCTCCTTCATTTTAAGGCTGCCCTCTAAGCTGATAGCATAGTCAATGCCTCTTCCGATGAAGAAAGCATCCTTAACGCCGATAAGCTTGCTTGCAAACCACTGTATCCTGTCCTTATCCTCAAGTATCTTCTCAACCTTTGAGGGTATAGTGTTTATCTCATTGATGAGGGCGGTGTATTTTTCGTCGTCGATCTCATTTCTTGCTCTTGCAAATTCAAGTGCAAGCAGATATGCAGCAATAAGCTGAGTGCTGTAAGCCTTGGTAGTTGCAACTGAAATCTCAGGTCCTGCCAGAGTGTAGAATACATTATCGGCCTCTCTTGCAATAGACGAGCCCACAACATTCACTATACCAAGGGTTTTAACACCCTCGTCCTTAGCCATTCTGAGGGCTGCCAGTGAGTCAGCAGTTTCACCCGACTGTGATATAATAATAACAAGGCTGTCCGCAGCGAGCTTCATCTTTCTGTATCTGAATTCGGAAGCAAGCTCAACTCTTACATCGAGAGAGGTGAGCTCCTCAATAACATACTGAGCTGCCATTCCCACATGGTAAGCCGAGCCGCAGGCTACGATGTATATTTTTCTGAGCTCCTTGATCTCATCATCGGAAAGGCCGAACTCATCAAGGGATACCTTTCCGTCTTTAACTACGGAATTGATAGTGTCCTGAATAACCTTGGGCTGCTCATGGATCTCCTTGAGCATGAAGTGCTCATAGCCGCCCTTTTCTGCTGCTTCTGCGTCCCACTCGATAGTCTTGAGCTCTTTTTCAATTCTCTCGCCGTCAAGGTTATAGAACTCTACCTCACCCTTAGTGAGCCTTGCAAGCTCATGGTTGCCGATGTAATAAACGTTTCTTGTGTATTTAAGAATTGCGGGAACGTCAGACGCAAGATATGTCTCTCCGTCGGAAACACCGATTATCATCGGGCTGTCCTTTCTTGCGACATAGATCTCTCCGGGGTAAGAATCAAACATAACTGCCAGAGCATAAGAGCCTCTGATTCTTACAAGCGCATGGTTAAGAGCATCTATCGGAGTGCCGAGATACTTTTTATAATAGTAGTCAATAAGCTTGATAGCTACCTCGGTATCGGTTGTGGAGTAGAAGGTGTAGCCCTTCTTGGTGAGCTTTGCACGAAGCTCCTGATAGTTCTCGATAATACCGTTGTGAACACCGATAACGTTTCCGTCGTCAGAGTAGTGAGGGTGAGCGTTTGTCTCGTTAGGCTCTCCGTGAGTTGCCCATCTTGTATGACCTATACCGCAGGTACCTATTACGGCATTGCCTTCATCGGTCATTTCTCTGAGCACCTTGAGCTTGCCCATAGCCTTTATTATCTCAGCCTCGCGGTCGCCGTCTCTTACAGCGATACCTGCCGAGTCATAGCCTCTGTATTCAAGCTTGGCAAGTCCGTCAAGAAGAATGGGGGCTGCCTGCTTGCTTCCTGTAAATCCAACTATTCCGCACATAAAACAATATCCTTTCGTATAACTAGTGGTTGATATCTGAAAATAGATATATATATTATACCTCAAATACACTGATTTGTCAACACAGAAAGCTCAAAATCCGCTGTTTGTGATTGACGAAACAGGAAAAATAGTATATAATAAGCTTGACAACAAAAAAGGAGAGTGAACTATATGAAAAAAACTCTGCGAAGAGCAGGCCTTGCACTTTCTGTGCTGTCTGCTATGCTTGTGACATCATTCAATGTATATGCTGACGGCTCTGCAAATATCGCAGTTCCCGATGCGGTCTCAGTGGGTGACAGCATTACCGTCACTGTGAACGTAAACTGCGACAGCAATATAGGTACAGTTGCGGCAAACCTCAGCTATGATGAGACTGTTTTAGAGTTTGTATCCTCGGATTATGCTTCGGGCGGAGGAGGAGAGCTTGTTATTCCTGCGGCCTTTCCTGACAGCCCTACTGGAGATATGTCTCTTGATTTCAGCTTTAACGTAATTGATGAGGGAGAGGCTTCCCTATCTGTAAACGGCTATGTGTTTGATCCCGAGGGCACGGTCATTGCGGAGCTTGCGGCGTCAAACACTGTGATTTCGGGCGGCGAAGCAGTTACCGAAACCGATACAGAAACAACAACAGAGACCGCCCCTCCCGAAGAGACCGAAGCTCCCGAGCAGACCACAGCAGAAATTGTAACTCAGCAGACAGAGCCGACAATCGAAGCGCAGGCAGCTCCCGCATCGGGAGAGGAGAGCGCCTCTGCCGCAGTTAAGCAGACAGAGAGCAGTTCGTCTTCCTCACAGGGCAGCCTTGAAAAGGAGAGAAATGATCTTGCCAAAAAGCTGACAATACCGCTTCTTATAATCTTAGCCACACTGATACTCGCCCTTGTGATCGTTACTATGTGGATAAGGAAGAAAATGAAGGGAAAGGACAAATAGTCCCTTTACAAAAGCAGAAAAATATGCTATAATTCATACAGATATTTGCCACCGGGCAGCACGTTGGTTTTTCATTAGGTCAGGTCATGTCTCTGAGATATGACGGAAGAAAAACCGAACGTGCTCTTTTTTTGGAGGTCTTATGAAAAAACAACGCTATTTCAAAAGCTATGAGCTGTTTATATGGGGAATGTCCTCGGTAGTGATAGTGGTATCGTTTATGCTGTCGGGGGCACAGGGAGTGCTGTCGCTTATAGCGTCGCTTCTTGGGGCGGCAGGACTTATCTTTCAGGCAAAGGGCAGCCCTGTCGGACCTGCGGTAATGGTAGTGTTCAGCATACTTTACGGAATCATTTCCTACACCTTCCGTTACTACGGAGAGCTTGCCACCTACGTCGGAATGACTCTGCCGATGTCGGTCGCAGCACTGATATCGTGGCTCAGACACCCTGCGGGAAAGGGCACACGTCAGGTAAAGATAGCAAGGGTCACTCCCCTGTCACTGAGCTGTGCGATAGGGCTTACCGCTGTTGTCACAGTGATATTCGGATATATTCTGGTATGGCTTGATACCCCGAACATAGTGTTCTCTATAATTTCAGTCTCGACAAGCTTTTTCGCCGCTGCCTTGACCTTTCTGAGGAGCAGGCTTTATGCACTAGCGTATGCGGCGAATGATATTGTGCTGATAGTTCTCTGGTCGCTTGCGACCTACGCTGACCGTTCCTATGCAAGTGTGCTTGCCTGCTTTATAGTGTTCCTTGTCAATGATATCTATGCTTTCATGAGCTGGACTATGATAGAAAAGCATCAGAGAGCACAGCATGAATAGAACAAAACGGCACTTCTGCCGTAACAAGCAGAAGTGCCGTTTATTCTCATAAATGAGAGGCTATAAGCTCTGTCAGAAAGGCTGCTCCGCCTGCTGTGAGGGCAACCGTTATAAGCGAGCGTCCGAAATAAGCAGGTATAAGACAGCAGGCAAAGCCTACCGCAGCCGAAAGCGTGCTGCCCGTTGAGTAAAACACCGCAGGTACAGTCATAGCACCGAGGACAGCGTAAGGAACATAGTATAGGAAGCTCTTCACAAAAGGGGAGCTTATTTTTTTTCTGAAAGCAACGAAGGGCAGCATTCTGACCAGATAGGTCACACCTGCCATAACAAGAAGCAGTATCGCAAATCTCATTCAGCACTTCCCTCCTCTTCGTCTTTGACAGGAAACAGTACAGCGCCGAGAACTGCCGCTGCTATAGTGCAGATTATTATTGAAAAGCCCGAGGATATTCCCTTGAAGATCGGAACATATCTTATAAGACAGCTGAGCCCGATCGCCGCTGCCGCCACAACAGCAACTCCGAGAGCCTTTCTTGCGGCAGGGAAAACAATAGCTGTGAACATTCCGTAGATGACTATTCCGAGGGCATTTTTGAGCATTTCGGGCAGTATCTCCCCTGCTGCCGCCCCGAGGAGCGTTCCCAGTGCCCATGCAAAATAAGGCATGAGTATCAGACCGTAGAGATAGTGCTTTGAGATATCGCCCTTGCGTGTCGAGGCTGCGGCGAAGACCTCGTCTGTTATTCCGAATGAGCCTAGTAACCTTGCAGGCAGAGTAAAGGTCTTGTCAAGCTTCTGCGAGAGGGATATGCTCATAAGTGAGTATCTGAGATTAATAATAAACTGCGCCATAGCCATTTCAACAAGAGAGCCGCTTCCTGCAATAACAGCAAGGCCTGCCACCTGTCCTGCCGAGGTAAGATTCGCCATTGAGATAAGCACTGCCTGCAAAACAGACAAGCCGTCAGACACAGCCATTATTCCGAAGCCAAAGGACACCGACAGGTATCCCAGTGCTATCGGGACAGAATCCTTTATTCCCGAGAGCAGGCTTATTTTAGTTTCAGAGCGCAAAGCTATCACTCCTTAATTTTTGTTCAGTACCGAGACCAGCAGCTTCATCAGTGCTGCTATTCCAAAAGCCGAGCCGACTATCAGCACCAGCCAGAACAGCGACATATAAAAAGGCTGTTCGTAAACAAGCAGAAAGGGGTACGGACCCCGTACCTTTTTTAAAACGTTCAGGATAATCAGCACAACAGCGTATGCAATAGTAAAGGAAAAGGCAATAAAAAGCTCTCTTGTGCCGAGTGCTCCCATTTTGTCAAAAAACAGGAGCGACACTATCGACAGTATCGGGCACAGAATATGGTGTCCGAGGTTTGCGCCCTTGTAAAGGATTCTGGCAGGGTCTCCGCTTTTGATTTCAAAGGGCAGGAGCACCAGCATAACTACCAGAAAAGTAACAGTCAGGCAGACCGTTGCCGTATATCTGAATGACGATACCCACATAGGGGGCTTTCCTCCCCCGACAGCATATCCGACATAAAGTGCAGAGCTTATAAGCCCCATTATATTGCTTAATACGGTATAGAACACAAGAGCCTTTATTCCCGAGTGGTTAAAAGCTAAGTAACAGCTTATCAGCTCCAGTATAACTATCAGAGAATTGAGTATGACAGCGGTCATTTGGATCTCCTTGGAACGAAAAATCAGACCCCTCGCCAAAGCGTTGGTAAGGGGTCGGGTCTGTGCGGTGGTATTACTTGGTTATCTTATCCTTGCCGCCCATGTACATTCTGAGGGGCTCGGGGATATTTACCGTACCGTCAGCGTTGAGGTTGTTTTCAAGATATGCAATGAGCATTCTCGGAGGAGCAACAACGGTATTGTTAAGGGTGTGAGCAAAGTACTTGTTTCCGTCAGCGCCCTTGATCCTGATACCAAGTCTTCTTGCCTGAGCGTCACCGAGGTTCGAGCATGAGCCTACCTCAAAGTACTTTTTCTGTCTTGGGCTCCATGCCTCAACATCACAGCTCTTTACCTTCAGGTCTGCAAGGTCGCCCGAGCAGCACTCAAGAGTTCTTACAGGAATATCCAGTGTGCGGAAGAAGTCAACAGTGTTCTTCCAGAGCTTGTTGTACCAGTCCATAGAATCCTCGGGCTTGCAGACAACGATCATTTCCTGCTTTTCAAACTGGTGAATTCTGTAGACTCCCCTCTCCTCAATACCGTGAGCGCCTACCTCTTTTCTGAAGCAGGGCGAGTAGCTTGTGAGTGTCTTGGGAAGCTCGTCCTCGGGAATTATAGTGTCAATGAACTTACCTATCATAGAGTGCTCGGAGGTACCGATAAGGTAGAGGTCCTCGCCCTCGATCTTGTACATCATGCCCTCCATCTCGGCAAAGCTCATAACGCCTGTAACAACGTTTGATCTTATCATAAACGGAGGAATATAATAAGTAAATCCCCTGTCGATCATAAAGTCTCTTGCATAAGAGAGGATAGCGGAGTGCAGTCTTGCGATGTCGCCCTTGAGGTAGTAGAAGCCGTTACCCGAGGTTCTTCTTGCGCTGTCGAGGTCGATTCCGTCAAAGCTCTCCATAATATCAACATGGTAAGGAACTTCAAAATCCGGCACTACAGGCTCACCGAAGCGCTCGTTCTCAACATTCTCGCTGTCGTCCTTTCCGATCGGAACGCTGTCATCAATAATGTTCGGTATAACGAGCATTCTCTCACGGACAGCATTCTTGAGCTCGTCTTCCTTCTTCTCAAGAGCCTCAAGCTCGTCGCCGATGCCTGCAACCTCGGCCTTGACCTTTTCAGCCTCGTCCTTCTGACCCTTGCCCATAAGAGCGCCGATCTGCTTGGACATAGTCTTTCTCTTGTTTCTGAGCTCGTCAGCCTTGGTCTGAGCAGCTCTGTACTCCTTGTCGAGTTCGATGACCTCATCAACGAGCTTTATTTTCTCGTCCTGGAACTTCTTCTTGATGTTCTCCTTAACGAGGTCGGGATTTGTTCTGATAAGCTTGATATCTATCATGATATTACTCCTTTATAAAATAAACTACATAATTAGGATAGCACTATTGAGCCGTTTTGTCAATTAACTGGTTATTAATATTCTGCAAGTATCTGCGCTATCTTTGTCAGAGCTTCCTCGATATTACTGTCCTTTGAAAATCTTAGTGTCACGGAAGCTCCGCCGTCGGGGGTGGGTTTTGCAGAAGCGCTGACAGACGAATGATCCTTGACAGAGACCTCAAATTCCTTCAGGAAGGGTCTTTGCTTTCTGACGGAGTGCTTACGGTCTATTTTTTTGCTGTCGCTGATACGTTCGTTCGCTTCGCGGGCTTCCTTCTCCAGCTGTCTGACAGACCAGCCGTTTCTGATGCACTCCTCTGCCGTAACTATCATCACGGAATTATCGGTGATTCCCGCAAGAGCCTTTGCATGACCTGCGGAAAGAGAGCCGCTGTCCACCATTTTCTGAACATCTTTCGGAAGTCCCAGAAGTCTCAGCGAATTAGCAATAGCTGGTCTTGACTTCCCTACTGCTTTAGCGACCTGTTCCTGTGTCATGCCGTAGGTGTCCATAAGCTTTCTGTAAGCCTGAGCTTCTTCTATCGGCGAAAGGTCCTCTCTCTGAACGTTTTCTATAAGGGCGATCTGAGCAGTTTTTTCATCGCTCAGCTCTCTGACGTAAGCAGGTATCTCGGTAAGGCCTGCCATTCGTGCAGCTCTCCAGCGGCGCTCTCCGGCAACGATCTGATAAGAGCCGCTTCCGAGAGGTCTGACAAGTATCGGCTGCAGAACTCCGTGTTCCCTGATGTTTTCAGCCAGAGCCTCCAGCTTTTCCTGATCGAAGTACTCACGGGGCTGCTCCTTATTTGGTTCAATGAGTGATATTCGTATGCCGCTTATCTGCTCCGAGCTTTGCTCTTCGACAGTCGGGGTTTCGGATTCATTGTCCGAAAACAGAGAATCAAGTCCCCTGCTGAGTCTGTTTTTCTTGCCCATTACTTATCCTCCTTTGTCTGACGTGAAACCTTACGGTCTTTTCTTAAAATCTCTTTTGCAAGAGCCTCATAGGCTTTAGCGCCTTTGGATCTCTTTTCGTAGTAGATCACAGGCTCTCCGAAGCTGGGTGCTTCGGACAAAGCAACATTTCTCGGAATAGTAGTGCTGAACACCTGCTTCGGAAAATGCTTTTTGACCTCGGCGACTATCTGTCCGGTTATTTTATAGCGCTCAACGCACATTGTGAAGAGTATGCCCTCAATAACGAGGTCCTTGTTCCACGTGGAACGTATCCTCTCTATTGTGTTGTTAAGCTCAACAAGACCCTCCAGTGAAAGAAATTCGCACTGCATAGGTATGATGACTGAATCGGCAGCGACCAGAGCGTTGATCGTCAGCATATCCAGAGTCGGCGGACAGTCAATAAATATGTAGTCGTAAAAATTTCTTGCGTCTTTGAGAGCGTTCCTGAGCTTTTCTGCACGGTTTTTCATTCCGACAAGCTCGATCGATGCTCCCGAGAGCTCCTGCGTTGTCGGTATGAGCGATACACCTCGGCTTGTAGAGGCAACAACGGCTTCAAATGCTGTGCAGTCTCCGACAAGCACATCGTAGACTGTATTTCGTATGCTCTTTTTCTGTATTCCAAGACTTGTAGTTGTATTGCCCTGAGGGTCGAAATCCACTATCAGCACCTTTGAACCTTTTGCTCCGAAAACTGCTGCAAGGTTTACAACGGTCGTGGATTTCCCTACTCCGCCTTTCTGATTTGATACAGCGATGACCTTTCCCATTTTTCTTCTCCCTTCGTGTCAGTTCAGATACATTCATTATTATAGCACAGTATTTTTAAAATGTAAAGACAGAAAGCTTCATTTTTCAAAAACAAACGGCAGAAACGTTTCACGTGGAACATTTTGCAGCAAATGTGATGAAGGATAATTTCGCAAAAGGAAAGTGTGTGTGTTAAAATGAACTTTATTCTCGTAAAAATACGAAAACTTTTCTGCATAAAGGTATGGCTATGATGATTCGGCTGTGGTATTCTTTATAAAAAGGAGGAATGATTATGGGAATACTGCCAAAGGTGCTTAGCCGTGCTTTTGAAATACAGGACCTTCCTGATGATGATTTCGTGCAGGAGCCGTCTTATCAGATACTCGGGAAGATCATAAATGTGTCGGTAGGGGAGATAAAACCCTCGCCGGCGCAGGCAAGAAAGCACTTTAAGCCCTCGGAGCTAACCTCGCTTGCGAAAAGCATCTCACAGGACGGTGTTATCACTCCGCTGACTGTAAGACGAAACGGGGAGTGCTTTGAACTTATTTCGGGAGAGCGCAGGCTTCGGGCGGCGAAGCTTGCAGGACTAAGCTCTGTGCCCTGTATACTTATTCAGGGGAATGATGAGAAAAGCTATGTGCTGGGGCTTGTCGAGAATATACAAAGGAGCGACCTCGGGTACTTTGAGCAGGCCGAGGCCTTTGCTCAGCTTACTCAGCGCTTCGGGCTGACACAGGAGGCTCTTGCAGTTCGGCTTGGAATGTCGCAGTCGGCGGTGGCGAATAAGCTCCGGCTTCTGAGACTTGACGAGGACGAAAGAAAAATGATCTCCGATGCAGGCCTCAGCGAGCGTCATGCGAGGGCTCTCCTCAGGCTGAATGACAAGGATATGAGGGCGGAGGCTCTCGACAAAACGATACAGGGCTGCTGGACTGTTGACAGGCTTGAAAAATACATAAACAAAGCACTTGAGGATTCGGCTGTGAAACTCAAATACCAGAAGAGGGCAGTCATGCTCAAGGATGTCAGGCTCTTTTTCAATACGGTAAATAAGGCGGTGAATGTTATGAAGCTCGCAGGAGTTGAAGCGCAGACCAAAAGGGTCAACCATGAGGGCTACATCGAGTACATAATCACGATACCCAACAGCGATCCGTCTTAAACGTTTTCGCTTCAAGTATACTCTCTTGGTTGACAATCTTCGGCTTATATGGTAAAATAAAAGAACCTTATAAAGTTACGGAGGTAATAAAATGAATAAATATGATATTTCAGAAGCAGTACGCTACATAGGTGTCAATGACTATGACATCGACCTGTTCGAGAGCCAGTACGAAGTTCCCGAGGGAATGGCTTACAATTCTTATGTTATTTTCGATGAGAAGATAGCTGTCATGGATACGGCGGACAGAAGAAAAACAGCCGAGTGGCTTGAAAACCTTGAAAAGACGCTTGACGGCAAAAAGCCCGACTATGTAGTTATCTCACATATGGAGCCCGACCACACGGGAAGCCTTATGGCTCTGATCGAAAAGTACCCCGACATTATCCCTGTCGGCAACGCTAAGACCTTCCAGCTTATGGGTCAGTTCTTTGAGATCGGCGACCTTGCGGGCAGGGCAGTTACGGTCAAGGAGGGCGACACACTTTCCCTCGGAAGCCATACACTGAAATTTATTTTTGCGCCTATGGTACACTGGCCTGAGGTTATGTTCTCTTATGAGGAGAGCGAGAAGCTTCTTTTTTCGGCAGATGCTTTCGGCAAGTTCGGAACTCTTGACGCAAAGGACGAAGACGGCTGGGCTTGCGAGGCAAGACGCTATTACTTCAACATCGTCGGAAAGTACGGTATGCAGGTGCAGAACGTTCTCAAAAAGCTTGCAGGCACTGAGGTTAAGGCTATACTTCCTCTTCACGGTCCTGCTCTCACCGAGGACCTTGAGTACTATCTCGGAATATACAACACATGGTCATCTTATCAGCCTGAGGACAAGGGCGTGCTTGTAGCTTACGCATCTATTCACGGCAACACAAGACAGGCTGCCGAGGAGCTTGGCGAAATGCTCACAAAGAAGGGTGCTCCGAAGGTAGTGGTAAGCGACCTTGCAAGAGAGGACATCGCAGAGGTAATTGAAGACGCATTCAGATATGACAAAATGGTGCTTATGGCGCCGTCATACGATGCAGGTGTGTTCCCGATAATGGAGGAATTCCTCTGCCACCTGAGAGACAAGGCATATCAGAACAGAAAGGTAGCTATGGTCGAGAACGGCTCATGGGCGCCCAGTGCTGCAAGGGTTATGAAGACCTACGTTGAGAAGTTCAAGAATGTTGAGCTTGTCGGTGAGACTGTCACTATCAAGTCATCATTAAAGTCCGACACAAGAGAGGCTCTTGAAAAGCTTGCAGATGCGGTAGTAAATGCATAAAATAAAAAGGACTGCGTAAGCAGTCCTTTTTTGTGCTTGTATTTACTTCGCGGTGTAGTACGAAACCGTGAACTTCACCTGAGTGTTTCCGTCAGCATCGGGATCAACGATTTCTGCCTTCTGGATAGTTACGGGCATTACAGGCTCGGAGAGGTACTGGTCAGAGCCCTTCTGCTTTTCAACCGCAGCTATTTCGTCAACCTTGTCCATACCCTCAACTACCTTGCCGAAAGCAGCGTACTGACCGTCCATAGCAGCGTCTTTATCGCTCAGGCAGATAAAGAACTGCGATGAAGCACTGTCAGGGTCTGCCGATCCCCTTGCCATTGAGAGCACACCCTTTGTGTGACTGAGGTCATTCTCAACACCGTTCTGGGAAAACTCACCCTTGATAGTCTCTTTTGCGCCGCCTGTGCCGTCGCCTTTGGGGTCGCCGCCCTGCATTATAAAGTTGTCAATTATCCTGTGGAAGGTAAGCCCGTCATAGAAGCCGTCTTTCACAAGCTTCTCGAAATTCTCGCAGGTGACAGGTGCTTTGTCCTTGTAGAGAACTGCTGTAAACTCAGCGGTCTGCTCGGTGTAATCATCGGGGTTTACCTCTTTTGCACCCGTATAGTATGAAACTGTGAACTGCGCCCTGTGGTTGCCGTTGTCATCGTCACCGATCATTTCAGCCTTAACTATAGTTATAGGCTGTATAGGAAATGACTGTTTTCCGTCGCCGCCGGTTGTTCTCTCAACGTTCTGGAAATCCTCAACAACCTCCATGCCCTCGGTCACTTTACCGAAAGCCGCATACTTTCCGTCAAGTACGTTTGTGAATTTGTCGCTCAGACATACAAAAAACTGCGATGATGCACTGTCCATATCCTTTGATCTTGCCATAGAAACTATTCCCTTAGTATGGCTCAGATCATTCTCAACACCGTTCTCTGAGAACTCTCCCTTGATTTTTTCGGAAGAGCCGCCTGTGCCGTCGCCGTTGGGGTCGCCGCCCTGTGCGCAGAAGTCGTTGACTATCCTGTGGAAGGTCAGTCCGTCATAAAAGCCGTCCTTTATAAGCTTCTCGAAGTTTTCGCAGGTGATAGGTGCTTTGTCAGCATAGAGCGTTATAACAAAGCTGCCCTCTTTTGCGCCGGAGGCTGCTGCCTTTGAGCTTGCTTTTGAATCCGCTGCCGATGAGCTGTCGGTATCTCCGCAGCCTGCGAACAGACCTATGCTCATTGCACAGACTGCGGCAAGTGCTGCAGCTTTGAGTATTCCTGTTATTTTCATTTTATCCTTTCCTTTCTTATCAGTTTTTTTTCAACAGTAATAATTATATTCCCTTTTAATAAAAATGTCAATAATCGAAATGCGGACTTTTCTGCGTTAAAACTGTACGAATTTATGTATTGTTCCTAAATGAAGGTGCGTATATTTGTTATAAGCGCTGAAAAATAGCAGAGAAGCGGCCTTAATACTTGAAAAAATAACAGAATTGTGTTATATATAATAGTGTATGTAAATACTTTTGGTATGGACAACAGAAATTGAAAGGAAGTAATCAAAATGAAACTTACAAAAAAGATCTTCGCAGGCTTCACAAGTGCAGCAATTGCAGCAGCTATGTTTGCTATCCCTGCAAGCGCAACAAAGAAGGGCTATCAGGAGTTTGAGCCGACAGCTGAGAATGTAAAGCTCATCGGAAGAACAACATATCAGAACGGTGCTCTGTGGGTGCCGTGGTCAGCAGGCGGAGTTGAGTTCAAGGCAACGGGTTCGTCTGTAAGATTCAATCTTCTGAAGACACAGACTGCAAGACTTGCGGTATATGTAAACGGAAAGCTCGCAGCTATCGGAAATACCAGCCCTAAGGCTTCAAACCCTGTAGTAGACGTTGATCTCGAAGAGGGTGAGAACATTGTCAAGCTCGTAAAGCTTTCCGAGAGCGCTAACTCCGTTCTTGTTATCGACAGCATCGAGGTCGAGAAGGGAACAACTATCGAGCCTGCGCCTGCAAGAACACATTCTATCGAGTTCATCGGTGACTCTATCACCTGCGGCTACGGTGCAGACGGCAGCCTGAAGGAGAGCTTCTCCACAAAGAATGAGAACGCTGCAAAGACTTATGCATATCTTACAGCAGGAGCTTTAGATGCTGATTACAGCTTCGTTTCCGTAAGCGGAACAGGCGTTATTTCGGGCTATACAAACGGTGCTGAAAAGAACGATACACTTCTTGCTCCGAATTATTATGAGAACCTTTGCTTTACATGGAACTGGATCGACGGACAGAACCCCTCTGACCTTGAGTGGGACTTCTCACAGTACCAGCCTGATGCAGTTGTTATAAACCTCGGCCAGAACGACAGCTCCTATACAAAGGGCGACGAAGCAAAGTGCGCAGAGTTCGTTGACGGCTATGTTGATTTCCTCAAGACTGTAAGAAAGAACAACCCCGATGCAGCTATCGAGTGTGTCCTCGGTCTTATGGGAAATGACCTTATCAATGAGGTAAAGGCTGCGGCAGAAAAGTACACCGCTGAGACAGGCGATGAAAATATTTTTGTACATGAGATGAAACTGCAGGACAGCGATGACTTTGGCTACGGCTCTGATTATCACCCTGCAGAGGGCTCACACATTATCGCAGCCGGCGAGCTGATTGATTTCATGAAAGAAGATCTTGGCTGGGAAGTTACCGAATTAGAAGAGCAGGGCATGGTCAACAGAGACAAGGCTGATGATGCTGAGTTTGTAAACGCACCCGAGGACGAGGAGAAGGAGCCTGAGGGCGGCGAAGAAGAGAGCAGTCAGGCTGCAGAGGAAAGCAGTGCAGCAGAGAGCACCTCTGCGGCTGAGTCTAAGGCAGCAGAGTCAAAGGCAGCTGCGGCTGAGTCAAAGGCTGCTGCTGCAAGCACATCGAGCAACCCATCAACAGGAGCAATGCTTGCACTTGCAGGTGTAGCAATTGCAGGTGCTGCAATCGTTACAGCAAAGAAGCACGACTAATATACGACTTCAATAATAAAGACCGCTGTCACAGTACGGCGGTCTTTTTTATGTGAAGCTGACGGATAGAATTTTATTTACAAAATATTTACATTTCGGGCTGCAACAAAACAACTAAAAAAACACACTTATATTATGACGAACGCCATAGCTCTGTGACAGATTCCAAGCCGCACCCCCCAAAAAGCATTAGTATACAACAAAAAGCGGTAAGGAGTCCAAAGCAGAGCAGGCGGGAAGTCATCGGGGGGTGAGAACGTGGACAGACAAAGCAGAAAAAAGCTCATTGAAAAGGCTGTGTCGGGAGATACCGAGGCTTTTTCAAAGCTCTATGAGCAGATATATAAGCAGCTCTATTACTATGCGCTGGCAAACCTTCGCAATACGGAAGATGCTGCCGATGCAGTTCAGGACGCTGTGCTGGACGGCTTTACAGGCATATCTGCACTCAGGGACTGGAGAGCATTTGACAGCTGGCTGTTCGCAATTCTCGTCGCCAAAATCAAAAAGAAGCAAAAGGAAAACGCAGAAAGGCTTGCTTGTCGGGACAATGCTCTGCAGGTGGATGCGGTTATCAAGGACACCAAGGAGTATGAACGCTGCGAGATAGTCGAGGAGTTTGCAGGACTGAAAGAAGAGGAAAGGCTCTGTCTGACGCTGTCTCTCATTGCCGGCTACAGGCCGAGACAGATCTCCGAAATAACGGGGATAAACCAATCAACAGTCAGGAGCTATATTTCCAGGGGGAAGAAAAAGCTCCGAAAAGGACTTTCAGAGTGAGGAGGTGATACGATGAAAATGAATTCAGGATATATCAGCAAGATGGAAGAGAATAACAAGGTGCCCGATAAGCTTCTGCCTCAGAGGATAAAGGATATGCTCGATCAGCAGGTTTTGCCCGAACCTGTGATCAAGGATACTCAGAAGGAAGAAATAAAGCTCAGCAGAAGTGCTTCGCCGGCACTTGGTTTTGTCGCATTTGCGGCAGTCATCGCCCTGCTGATCGGAGGCTTTGCGTTTGTGAGCTATAAGGGCTTGCTTACCGATAAGTCACCGAGCACGCAGCCGACAAATGCAGCAGATTCCAAGGGGCTCAGCGGAGTGAGAGGTACTACCTACAAGGGCTTGTTCGACTCGCTCAGAAAGAACAAAACCAATAAGGAAAACACAACAGTACAAACGGATTATATTTATTCAAAAATGATAGACAGTCCTAACGGCATGGACTATAATCTCGCCGCCTACGCAGAAGCTCTCAAAACAAACCAGATAAGAAACCGTGATTACGGCTTCGATAATGTGAGAGCCTTTGCAAACGGAAATGACATAACCGTCAGTGACCATGTGAACAGCTGCACAACAGAGCTTGAGTACGGTGATTATCTCTTCAGAGCGTCAGCCGATTCAGACACTGAGCCGCCCAAACTCTCTGTCTATAAGCTTGCCGCGGGAAATGCCGAGGAACTCGATATTGACTTCTTCTCAGACACAGTGCTTATGACTCAGTTGATAGACAAGTCGCTGTGTGAGGTCTATGAATACGATCCTGTTCCGATGGTCGCAGATCTCAGCATATCGGGAAACAGGCTCACGGTCTTCTTTGATTACAATTTACCCGCTAAGAAGAACGATGTAACCTTCTTTCTTGACGGCTGCGGATTTGCCGTCTACGATATATCCGATATGGAGGATATAAAGCTCATATCAGAGTATGAGCAGCCGGGAACTCTCATCGGAATAAAAGAGATGAACGGCAGCCTTTTCATCGTATCACAATACACTCAGTGTTCAAGTATGATAGGCAAAGAGGAAGTATATTCAGAGGACAGCACGGACTGGATACCGTGCAGATATATGAACGGTCAGAAGGAGCTCTGGCCTGAGCAGGATATGTACCTCATCGCAGGAAATAAAATGCCCTCGATGACGCTTATATCCTCATTCGATATTGATAACAGCGAGCTTATCTCCGCAAAGCTTTTTCAGGGAGAGCAGAAGGGGCTTCTTATGGGAGAGCAGAGCATCTGGCTTATAGGCAAGCATCACAACTATGATGATAATGACAAAAAGGAGCTTGTGATAAGGCTCTCAGCCGAAGAGGGAGAGCTCAAGGTCGAGAAGAGCGACAGAATTGACCTCGGAAAGGGAGAGGCCTTCCGCCTTGTAGCCGAGGAATACAACGGCAAGCTTACATTCGGCTGGGCTGAGGAAGAAACCGACAGCGAGGGAAACCCTACAGGACCCGTAAACGATATGGTAAACTATAAGCTCTGTGCGGCGCAGTATGACGAAAACCTTGAATACGTCGGCAGCATGAAGAGGGATATAGGCACTCTGAGCGTTTACAGGAGCTTATTCGTTACCGTATATCACGGCAGAGTGGACTGCTACACCTCGCCCTTCTATGACCTTGACGAGAGCAGCGGCATAGATCCCGAGGAGCTTTCTCCGCTGGCTTATGTGTGCTCGATAGCCGCAGGCAAGCAGTGTACAGCGGTAGACCTCGACTGGGATATATTTGTATCACCTGATGACACAATGATGAGCAGCACCATGTGTCTTTCCGAGGAGTGGGACAGCAGCACCGACTGGGAGAGTGACACACGCTACAATGAAACTACAAAGCTATATCTGAAAGCAACAGATATATCGAAGTATGAAACTATAGATGTTTCAGACTATGAATCGGGCTGTGAGTACAATGCGGTAAAGCCGTATCAGTGCGGTGAACTGGAGCTGGCATCTGTGGTTAACCGCTGGAGCGAAGAAGGTATAGCTGATCGGACAAAGCCCATGATCCACATTAATATGGAGCGTCTTCTCACTGATGGGTGCTCATATACAGCAGCGCTCCTGCTCGATCAGGAGGAAAGCTACATGGCAGCCGATACAAACGTTGATACTGTAGAGGTTGAAAAGCAAAAGCTTATAACAGTTAGGTATGATCTGCTGACAGGAAAGCTTATTAAAACAGGGGAGTACGAATGGATAGGGAAGATCATGCGGGGCTCCTACCCTATAGACATCTACCCCTATGACCGCCCCATGCCCGACCTTCCCGAGGGCACTCTCGAAGCAGAGCGCTATCAGGTCAAGGATACCTTTATAAAAGACGGCTATATTTATCTGTTCACCACAGCAGGCATCAAGACGTATCCGCTGGGCTGAGCAGTATGCGGCTTGTAAAAAGCTGAGAAATAAAAAGAACGGCGTCTGCCCCATTCGGAGCAGACGCCGCTTTCGTGAGTTGTTGTGCAAGACGCTTTTGCTTGGCCTCGCTTTTGTAATATAGCTTTAAGGATATTGCTGCCGAACAGACCATCATTGCCCCGAGCAGTACTGCCGCCGCATCTATCCTTGCAAGCAGTAAAAGCCCGAACATCATCGCTGCCCTGATAACGGTCTTCAGCCACCAGTTCTCTCCGTCATTTGAGTTTATGCTCAGAAGCATTACAGGTATTGCTATCATATTCTATTCCTCCCCGAATCTGTGTTTTTTCTGTTTCAGTGTATACAGTATAGCACAGATGTTTATTTTTGTGGGGAAATTTTTTGGACAGCAAAAATTTATTTCAGCATAGCCGTAAGCTTATTTACAAAGCCTGCTCCTGCAATGCCGTTTTGCTTATAGCCCCACTTCGAGAGCAGACCGTTCACAACCTTTTCGGTGCCCTCTCCGAAGCCCTCGTCAACGGTGATGTGCGTGCTGATAAGCTTTTTTGCTTCTGCGAGCGAAAGCATGGATTTAAGTTCATATACCCCGAGGTTCCTGTCGCCCTTTTTCATACCCTTGCTGTCGAGGGTCTTTGCGGGAGATGACTTCGGATAGCCGTTCAGTCCTGCCGACTTTATAAGGGCAGGGTAGTCCTTGTAGGCATAGTCGCAGTCGCACTTGCCCGTGACACCGCTGACCGAGCCCGAAGAGGTGTACTGCCACATTCCGTAAGCGCCGTTATATGAGGGCTTCTGAACGTCAAAGTTTGCGACCCAGATATCGTACTTCGACCTGACGGAAGCAGGTACTTTGTTCTCTAAGAATGATACATAGCTGTACAGCGAAACGTAGTATCCTTGCTGTTCCATATAGGAGCAGAACTTTGTGATTATCTTTCCGATCGTTTCGGCGGAGAGGGAAGACTGTGTTCTGTCCTCGATGTCGAAGGCAACGGGGTAGTCAAACTTCTTGCCCCTGATAGCCTTGCAGAAGGTTTTGGCTTCTTCGAGGGCCTGTGCTTCGTTAAGGGCATACGAGTACCAGTAAGCCCCGACCCCCAGTCCTGCCGAAACTGCTTTCTTGTAGTTTTCTTCAAATCTTTCGTCCTTCTGGCTGTCAAACCTGCCGTAGCCTGCGTTGAGCATTACGAACTTCACGCCTGCGGCTTTTGCTTTTTTCAGATCAACGCTTCCTTGCCAGTGGGAAACGTCGATACCCATAGTTTTACTCATCTGTGTTGTTGTCTCCTTTCTTTTTAGCTGTCTGTGTTCCGAAATAGAATGAGATTATAACAGTGAACACGGTCATAATGTCATTCTTATCAATCTGTCCGAGGACAGCCGAGATACAGAACACGAGGGTTATCATCAGTGTTACTATAGATTTAACGTCTATAAGCTTTGTAAGCTTATCTTTCATACTATCCTCTCCTTTACTGAGTCCTTGTTCGTTCTATAGCTGAGATACGCTGTTCGGCGACGCTCAGCCTTTCGATCATGCCGCTTTGTCTTGCGACTGCACGTTCAAGCTGTTCAAGCCGATAAAGGAGCAGGCTGTTTTGTTTGTCCTGCTCGGAGCGTGACTTCTGTGCGGCAGACCTCTGCACCAGAAGCTGACAGATAACGCTTGCAGCCGCAGTAATGAGAGCAGTAATTATTGCAGTATTCATTTATGCACTTCCTTTCAAAAGACCTCTTCACTTATCCCTTAAAAGGAGTAGTTTTGTTGCATAAAAAATGCAACAATTACTAAGATATTGTCAAATTAAAAGATAAAACATAAGCTTGCACAATATCCGAGGACTATTTTTGTGAAGAGTGCATAGCCCTCCTTATATAATATGACAGGGCCAAGCAGTTTGCTCCAAAGAAAAAAAGAAACAACAACCAAAAAGCCAAGAAAAACAAACTAAAAGAACATCAAAAAAGCAAGAACAACAAACACTCCAAACCCCATAAACCACCCGAGCGACCTGCGAAGCAGGCTGCTCAAGGGTGGAGGCAAAAGAAAGAAAACCACTAGAGAATAGCACGCCAAGAAGGGGAAGTCACGTCACCAGACGTGACGAACGAACGATGAACAAAGCTCTGCACTACGATTGAGGTTTCGTGGGCAAAAGAGGGAATAAGGAAGGGGGATACAAAGGGGGGAACCTAAAGGGGAGAAA
>CAMMYU010000144.1:0-19266 GCA_946528545.1 uncultured Ruminococcus sp. | reverse complement strand
TTTCGTCAGATTGCCTAAATTCGACGCAGGCTTGCTGACGCAAGTCAAGGAGAATTTGGGTAATATGACGGATAAGCGGGTCGTCAAGCAAGCTTGACACGGCAGATGATGTGCAGAGGCGTTAGCCGCGGGTCATGCGGTGTTGCCTTAAGTATCAAAAATCATTTTTTCATTGCCGTGAAGCAAATCTGCGCTTTCCGACACCTGAAAAATGCTTTAAGAGTATATCATTTTGGACACTAAGGTTAAAGAGAGAAAAAATTTGTACTCAATAATTACACAGAAATTACAATAAAGTCCGAAAAATCGTACTCTTGTAACCTAATCGTAACTTTCAAGGGATTTCTTTTCAAAAAAAGTCGAAAAGTTCTGAAAAAACTGAATTTTGCTATTGATTTTTTGCGAACAGTGTGCTAGAATATATTTGTGAGTTTGATTTAGGGCTGTAAAGTGTGAACAGATGTTCGCAAATGCTTTTCAGACTTGAATAATAAAATCTTTGCTATAAAAATTCATCTTAGTTAGATGATTTTGACTATAACGTGGAACTTTTCCTAAACCGCTTTTATTTTTCTCAATAAAGTGGTATACTAATATGAAAGCCGAATAGAGATATAGAGTTCGGCATTCCTTTAAGGAGTGTTTAATTTTGGATAAATTTGTTATCAACGGAGGTACACCTCTCAAAGGCACGGTTCAGATAAGCGGTGCAAAGAATGCCGCTGTTGCACTTGTTGCCGCTACAATTCTTTGTGATGAGCCTTGCGTGCTTGAGAATGTACCCGAGATAAGTGATATTACTAAGTGTATGACGATCCTGCGTGAAATGGGCGCAGAGGTCGAGCTGATAGATAAAAATACGATCAGATTTGATACAAAGGGAATTACAAAGCCTGAAGTTCCTTATGAGCTGGCAAGAACTATGAGAGCTTCGTGCTATTTTCTGGGAACTCTGCTTGGAAGATTCCATGATGCTTTTGTTCCGATGCCCGGTGGGTGCGATCTCGGCGACAGACCGATAGACCAGCATCTTAAAGCTTTCAAGGCACTGGGCGCATCAGACGAGATTGTCAAGGGTGCTAATCACGTGTTTGCCGATGAACTCGTAGGCAATCAGATCTATTTTGATTTTGTTACTGTCGGCGCTACAATGAATGCAATCTTTGCTGCTGTTAAGGCAAAGGGTCTGACGATAATTGAAAATGCAGCTAAAGAGCCTCATATAGTTGACCTTGCCAACTTCCTGAACTCAATGGGAGCTGACATCAGAGGCGCAGGTACAGATGTTATCAAGATCAGGGGTGTTGAATATCTGCATGGTGTGACCTATGCAACTATTCCCGATCAGATCGAGGCAGGCACTTATATGGTAGCTGCAGCAGCTACTAAGGGTGATGTTGTTATTGCAAACGTCATTCCTAAACATCTTGAATCTATCACTGCAAAGCTCAGAAAATGCGGTGTAAACGTTGAAGAGCACGATGAGAGCGTTCATGTATGGGTAGACGGTCCGATTATGAAGACATCTATAAAGACTATGCCTCACCCGGGCTTCCCGACTGATATGCAGCCGCAGTTTTCCACTTTCCTGACACTTGCTGACGGGACAAGCATTGTGACTGATGATATTTTTGACAATCGTTTCAGATATGTTGCAGAGCTCAGAAGAATGGGTGCTGATATTTCGGTTGACGGCAAGGTTGCTGTTATTCAGGGTGTAGGAGAGCTGAAGGGTGCTCCTGTATCTGCTACAGACCTCAGAGCAGGTGCAGCGCTGATAATTGCAGGTCTTGCGGCTGAAGGCACTACTGAGATTGATAATATTCACTATATTGAAAGAGGATATGAAAAGATCGACGAAAAACTCAGAGGACTCGGAGCTGACATAAGAAGAGTACACATTCCCGAGGCATCATCTATTCAGATGAGCGGCTGAAAATCGGATATAAAGTGAGACCTGTTTTTTAGCAGGTCTCTTTTTTATAAAATTATATACACTTGATAACAAAAAAACAGTACGAACTTAATAATCCGTACTGCTTCTTTTTTTTAGGTATTATATAAAGATTAGAGGTTTACCTTGTAATCATCGCTACCCTTACCTGCAACAGTGTAGTAAGCAACGCCCTCAGCAGGCTTTACATATACAGTTACAGCCTTTGCAGCCTTACCACTCTTAGCCTTGTAGTCAGCCTTTGCAGCCTCAACAACAACAGCTACGTTGATCTCGTTTACGCCCTCAACCTGAACGAAAACCTCATCCTTAGCAGCAGCAACAGCCTTCTTTGCAGCAGGCTTCTTAGCAGCGGACTTCTTCTCAGCAACCTTCTTCTTTGCTGTATCAGCCTTAGCCTTAACTGCAGTCTTTGCAGCAGCAGCCTTAGTCTTTGTTGCAGTTGCAGCCTTCTTAGCTACAGCCTTAACTTCTTCTGTCTTCTTTTCAGCAGCAGCCTTTACAGCCTCTACCTTTTCTTCTGTCTTCTTAACAGCCATTTTATTTTCCTCCTATACTAAATAAACTATTAATGGTTAACTTATTTATCTACAGCCTCTTTAAGAGCCTTGCCTGCCTTGAATGCAGGAACCTTCTTTGCAGGTACATGAATAGGCTTCTTGGTTGCAGGATTGATAGACTCCTTTGCAGCTCTCTCACGAACCTCAAAAGAACCAAAACCTACGATAGAGATCTTATCTCCGTTTGCAAGAGACTCAGTAATTGTTGCTGTTACAGCATCAAGAGCCTTTTCAGCATCCTTCTTAGAATAGCCGCCCTTAGCAGCGATAGCAGCAATAAGCTCACTCTTTTTCATTTTAATTACCTCCATAAACATCTGAAACTTTGCTTTTGTATAAGCGTATTATAACTTATTTTCGAGCCTTTGTCAAACGTTTAACCCCGATTTTACGGCAAAAAATCAAACTTTGGCGATTTTTTATCAAAAACGAAGTCCTTAATATAATTATTTTGTACTTATTAACACCATGTAAACAACAAAAAATTAATAATTTTGAATATAATTCTTACACAAGCCCGAAAACAAGCCGTTTTTATACTCAGAACATTTTGTCTGAATTTTGACTTTTCGTCCATTTATTAAATTACTTAAATATTTATAATCAAAAAGCATACTGCTCCTTGAATGTAAAGAAATTGTAAAACGGCTTGACTTTAATATTTACTTATTGTATAATGAATTAGTTAGTTGTGCTGGTATGGCTCAGTTGGTAGAGCAGCTCATTCGTAATGAGCAGGTCGCCGGTTCGAGTCCGGCTACCAGCTTAAAAGAAAGATCCGCTGTTTATTTCAGCGGATCTTTTTTGTTACATAAGCGGTGCTATTACTTTCAGAACAGTACCCAAAGCTCTGTAGGAGAATTTCTCCTGCTTGATCGTTTCAGGTGTTACCTGCTTGCACTTTTTAAGAGTTTCCTTGTAGTCTGCTTTTATTTCTGAAATACAGTCAACCTTATAAAGATAAGTTGCACATTCAAAATGGTGATAAAGGCTGCGGTAATCAAGATTGATCGTGCCTATAACAGCTTTCTCATCATCGCTTACAAACACCTTCGCATGAACAAATCCTGGAGTGTACTCATAAATCTCAACGCCCGATCTTATAAGCGAACTGTAATGCGATTTTGCAAGCGAATACGCTGCCTTCTTATCAGGAATACCGGGGAGAATTATTTTAACATCTACTCCCCTTTCAGCCGCAAATTTAAGTGCAGCCTCAAGCTCATTGTCGAGGATAAGATACGGTGTCATTATATGAACATAGCTCTTAGCACGGTAGAGAATGTCTATATAAACGCTTTCTCCGACCTTTTCCTTAAACAGCGGACAATCACCGTAAGGCATTACAAAACCGTTTGCGCTGACAGGCTCAGCAGGAGTAAGGAACTCATCCCACTGCGGTGTCTGTTCATCAAGATTCCACATTTGCAGAAACATTAATGTGAAGCTTTGAACTGCCTTACCCTCAAGCATTATTGCGGTATCCTTCCAATGACCGAAGCGCTCTTTCTGATTGATATATTCATCAGCAAGATTTACTCCGCCGTTAAATGCTACCTGACCGTCGATAACAAGAATCTTTCTGTGGTCACGGTAATTGTACTGTGTTGTCAGGAAAGGGGTAATCGGAGTATAGGGCTTACACTTAATACCAAGCTTCGCCATTCTGTGAGGGTAATCCGCTGTCAGAAGATTGACCTCACACATTCCGTCATACATTACCCTTACATCTACGCCTTCCTTCACCTTATCACTCAGCACTTTAAGGATACTTCCCCACATATAACCTTCATCAATTATGAAATACTCCATAAAGATAAATTTCTTAGCTTTTTTTAGCTGTTCAAGCATTGCAGGAAATTTATCATCTCCAAGCGAGAAAAACGTTACTTTAGTATCTGAATATACAGGAAATCTTCCTGTTCTGTTAAGATACCTGCAAAGAGAATCAAGTCCTGAGTCTATGACATCATCTTCAATAAGCGTAAACGGGTCTTGAGAAATCTTACTTCGGCTCTCTTTAATAAGCTGTTTCAGTCTGTTTTTCCAGCCCTGACGTACTATATCCTTCTGATAGAACAGGAACAGTATCATTGCAGGGAACGGAACAAACATCATCAGGAACATCCATGTCAGCTTGGCCGATGAATCCATCTCGGTATTAATAAGATAGATAACCATAACTGCAAGAAAAACTGTCTGGACAATCTTTATGTAGTTGAAATACCGTTCAAGAATGACATAAAACAGCACTACAGCCAGGAACTGAACTATAATAAGAACTGCTGCAATTCCAACACGGCTGAAAAGGATCCCTATAAGTCCTCGCTTTTGCGGTTCAATAAGGCTTATGACCTCATTGTTTTTTTCTGTACCATTGGACATTATATCACCTCTATGAATAATGTTATATATTTATAATACCACATCTTTCAATAAATGTAAAGCCCGCTTTCCACTTTACATTATCATATTTTTATGTTATACTGTTTTAACGGAAAGAGGCGAGTAAAATGACATTTAATGATCTGAGAATAAACAGCCGTGATGACCTTATCAATGCAGTTCACGAGCTTGGATTTGTACCTTATTTCAGGAACTCAATTGAGGGCTTTTCAATTGAAGAGCATATAGACCCGAGATTCTGGTTTTCTGCCGAGGAAGGCGCTTGGGAATGGAAAGGCTCGGTTATCAGAGATACAGGCTGTGCTTATGGTAAATTTCTTGAAAGAAAGGCTGTTTACATCAGCCCCGAGCTGTTCCCCGACTTTGCAAATTACCGCCGTAACGGATATGACTTCGACGCTTTATATGATGATGGAATGGCAAAACGAAGTGATAAATTTCTGTATGATCTGCTGGAGGAAAATGCGCCGATAATATCAAAGCAGCTGAAAAAGCTTGGCGACTACAGAAAAGGCGGAAACAAAGGCTTTGACTCTGCAATACTCAGACTACAGGAACAATGCTATGTTCTGATAAGTGACTTTGTATATATGAAAGACAAGTACGGGCAATCCTATGGCTGGGGTGTGGCACAGTATTCAACACCTGAAGTTTTTATGGGTAATGTTTTTACCGATAATGTCTACAAGCGGGAGCCTTCGCAGTCTTACATGATTATATATGAACATCTGAGAAAAATTCTTCCCGATGCTGATGAAGCGCAGATAAAAAAGATACTGAAATAAGGAGCAGCCTATGTATAAGAAAGTCAAAAGACCAATATTAGGACTCAGAATAATAGGACTTATATTTACTCCGCTCGGTGCGCTCTTTACTATCGTCGGAATTGCTACTATTCCATTATTCAAAAGCCACCCGGAAAGCTTTAACGGCAATCCTGCTGTTTTTCATTCGGTTTTCATCGGTGTTGGTGCTGTTTATATTATACTGGGAATAATTTTCCTGAATATCAGTTCAAAAAAATATAAGAAGCTCCGGGAAGCTTATGATTCGGGAAACTATATCATTGCTCGTTTTAACAGTGCTAATCAGGATACTAATATCAGGATCAACAATCAAAGGCCCTTTATCGCAGTTTTTGAATACTTCGATCAGTATACAGGTATTATGCATTTTTATAAAAGTCAGCCTATCATGTTTGACCCAACTCATTCACTGACAGGAAGAGACGTTAAAGTGTATATCCACCCCGATGACCCTGAATGCTACTATGTCGATATAGACGATATAATGCCTGTAGTTCAAATGCATTAAAAATTCGTCATTATGCACTAAATTATTGGCGGATAATTGACATTTGAGAAGAAATATGGTAATATAAAAAATGGAACGCCAATTTTTAGGGAATGATGTAAATTATTAATTTTTATCACATATTTTCTCGACTAGGAGTAGATGAATTATGAAGAAAAAACCAATTCTGGTCGTCATGTTAACTTATAATGATATGACAGTTGAAAACGCTTATGAAATCTTCGACCAATGTAAGGATTCTAAGGCGGAGTACTGGGGATTCAAGGAAGAGCCTCTTTCTCTTGATGAGATGAAAAGGCTATATGCATATATGAAAGAATGCGGAAAGAAAACATCTCTTGAGGTGGTTGCATACACTGAGGAGGAATGTATTGAAGGTGCTAAAATGGCCGTTGAGTGCGGCTGTGATATGCTGATGGGAACTATCTATTTTGACTCTGTCAATAAGATATGCAAGGATAACGGACTTGAGTATATGCCTTTTGTTGGCGAGGTAACTGAGAGGCCTTCGGTTCTCGGCGGAACTATCGACGGAATGATCGCTGAGGCTAAGAGCTATCTTGAAAAGGGTGTTTCGGGGATTGATCTTCTTGGCTACAGATTTACAGGAGATGCAGTTAAGCTTAACAAGAGATTTGTTCAGGAGATAGATGCACCCGTCTGCATCGCAGGAAGCGTCAACAGCTACCAGCGGCTTGATGAAATACTCGATGCTGATCCCTGGTCTTTTACAATAGGAAGTGCATTCTTTGAAAACAAGTTTGAAGGTACTTTCAAGGAGCAGATAGATAAGGTCTGTGACTACATAAACAGTAAATAAAGGTGAGAAAATGTTTGATAAGTTTTATCCCTATGAATATGCTGAAAGCGTCTTTGCTATAGACTACAACAAGCTTTTTGAAAAGGGATTCAGAGGTATCATTTTCGATATAGATAATACTCTTGTGCATCACGGAGATGATTCTAATCCTAAAGTCGATCAGCTGTTCAGAGACATTCATGCTATCGGGTTCAAAACACTGCTTCTCAGCAACAATGAAAAAAGCAGAGTTGAGCGTTTTATAAAGAATATCGAGACTGAATATATCTGCGATGCGGACAAGCCTGCACCCGAAGCTTATCTGAGAGCTGTAAAAAAGCTTGGCCTGAGAAAAGTTCAGACCGTTTGTATCGGAGATCAGATATTTACCGATATTTACGGTGCTAACCGTGCAGGTATTCCAAGTATTCTGGTTAAATACATAAGGGCTAAGGAAGAAATATTTGTTGGTAAAAGACGCCTTGCCGAGTATCTTATGCTTGAAGCATGGAAGAGAAACAAAAAGAATTATAACCGTATTGGCGATATTTACCCTGACGGAACTGATGTGAATAAGCTGTTTGAAAGAGATTTTCTTTTCTGTGAGATAAGCCCCGGAGCTTATGCTATTTCCGAGGCAAAGGAAAAGTCAAAGAGAGTAATCAGAGATTTTGCTAAGAAAGAGCCTATTTCAATGCACAAGAGCCGTCACAGACTGCCGAATGTTGTATCTACTCACTCTAACGGTCTTATTAAAGTCGGCAAGGGTATTGACCCTGAGCTGCAGGAAAACAAGGCTATCAATATTGACCTTGCCTGCAAGAAGATCAACGGTATAGTTATTCATCCGGGAGAGATCTTCTCGTTCTGGAAAACTGTTGGCAAGATCACTAAGAAAAAAGGCTACCGTGAAGGAAGAGTAATCAGCGGCGAGATAATGGAGCCGGGTCTTGGCGGCGGACTTTGCAATCTGGGAAACACTATTCACAGGCTTGTACTTCACAGCCCGCTTGAGGTTTATGAATTCCACAGCCATTCAGATGCACTTGCTCCTGAGCACGGAGAGCGTGTTCCGTTCAGTTCAGGTACTTGTGTATGCTACAACTATATAGATTACAGATTCAGAAACAATACCGATCAGGATGTTCAGATTCTTGCCTGGGTAAAGGACAAGACCCTCTACGCTGAGCTCAGAAGTGTTAAGCCTTTCCCGTATACGTTCGACCTTTCCGAGGAGGGACATCATTTCCAGAAGGAAGAAGACGGAAAGTATTACCGTGTTTCCAAGATCTATAAGAACACTTACGACAAGGAAACAGGAGAGCTTCTGAAAAAAGAGCTTGTTCTTGACAATCACTCGGAAGTAATGTATGACTACGATCTGATTCCTAAAGAGCTGATAACCACATAAGCTAAAGCCCGACAAAACGTCGGGCTTTTTTATTGACATTGGTTTTGCTTTGTGTTATACTCAAATAAAGCTATGCTTTAATTCACCAATGGAGGTAATACTATGAGTAAAACCATCGTCTGCTATTTCTCGGCAGAAGGCTCAACTGCAAAGGTCGCTTCGGCTCTTTCAAAGATCACAGGAGCAGAGCTCTTTGAGATCAAGCCTGTAACACCATACACCAAAGCTGATATAAACTGGAAAAATCCTCTCTCCAGATGCAACAAGGAAAAGATCGGAAAGAAGGACGTTCCCATTGAGGGAAAGGTCGATAGCTTTGATGAGTATGATACGATCTATCTTGGATTTCCTATCTGGTACTATGGAGCTCCGAATATCATAAACACCTTTGTTAAAGACTATGACTGGACAGGCAAGAAAATAGTGCTGTTCGCAACCTCAGGCGGAAGCGATCTTAAAAAGACCGCCGAAAAGCTCGCTCCTTATCTCAAGGGAGAATATACAATAGTATCTCAAAAGCTTGTAAAACCGTCTGATACATCAGCTGACCTTAAAGAATGGGTCGCATCTATTGGATAAAAGAAAACAGGGCTGCAATTGCAGTCCTGTTTTTGTACACTTATCAAAGCGATGCCTTAGCAGCGATCTTATATATCTCTGTGCAGTCAGCTGCAGAGAGTTCAACAAAGCCTGCTCTCTTCCCATCTCCTACACCAAGCTTTTCAACGAGGGTCGGGATATCTTCTTCCTTTGCACCTAACTCTGCAAAATTAATAGGCATTCCTATGCTGTGCAGAAACTCTCTGAAACGTTTAATACCCTCTCGGGCTGTGACCTCAGGGTCTGCAAAATTCATATTGCAGCCAAACACTCTTGCTGCCATCTGACAGAAACGCATTACATCATGCTTATATACAAACTCCATCCATGCGGGCATCATTACTGCAAGTCCTGCTCCGTGTGCCACATCATACAGTCCCGAAAGCTCGTGCTCCAGTCCGTGGCTGTTCCAGTCCTGCTGTCTTCCGACACCAACTATGTTATTATGTGCAACCATTCCTGCCCACATAATGTTTGCTCTTGCATCATAATTGTTTGGGTCTGCGATAGCTCTCGGAGTCTCCTTAACCATTGTAAGAAGAACCGCTTCGCAAAGCCTGTCAGTTATCTCGACCTCTTTGGTGTTAGTGAAATATCTCTCGAAAACGTGAGCCATAATATCAGTTGCACCGCAGGCAGTCTGATATGCAGGAAGGGTCTGAGTAAGTGACGGGTCTAAAATAGAGAACCTTGATCTCAGAAGATCAGAGCCTGTACCGCGCTTGAGCATTCCGTCTTCCTTTGTTATAACTGAGTTGCCTGAGCCTTCACTGCCTGCTGCTGCAATAGTGAGTACTACTCCGATAGGCAATGCATTCTCTATAGGCTTTCCGCTGTAGAAATCCCAGAAGTCTCCGTCATAAGGCACACCAATAGCGATAGCCTTTGAAGAATCAATAACCGAGCCGCCGCCTACTGCAAGGATAAAGTCTATATTTTCCTTTCTGCAAAGCTCGATGCCCTCGTATACAAGCGTATCTCTGGGGTTGGGCTTAACTCCGCCAAGTTCTGTGAAATAGATACCGCTTTCAGAAAGCGACTTCTTTACCCTGTCCACAAGACCTGATCTGACAGCTGAGCCGGAACCATAGTGAATAAGCACTCTTTTAGCGCCGTACTTCTTAGCGTAAGCTCCGCACTCGTCCTCTCGGCCCTTTCCGAACACAAACTCTGTAGGACTGTAAAACTCAAAATTTAACATACATCTCTTCCTTTCTGTTTTATAGAATTACAGTAAATTTAACTGTTCCCTTTTCAAATGAGACCTCAATAGAAGCATTGTGGATATTGGCAATTGAGGCCGCTATAGGAAGACCTAGTCCATAGCCCTTACCGCTGTGAGACTCATCACTGCGGTAGAAACGCTCAAAAAGCATATCCTTCTTGCTTACATCAAAATCTGCACACTTATTTTCAACCGTAAGCTGAGGCTTTCCTGACATGAATAGCTTCACAACTATTTCTGTCTCGGGATCAGCATATTTGACTGCATTATCAACAAGTATACTAACAAGCTGAGATATCTTCTGCTCAATTCCATTATAAGTGATTTCAGGCTCTATCTCACTGGAAATTGACTTGCCTTCCTCATAAGCTATACTGTCAAATGAAAGAAGAGTATTGGTAACAGTTCTGCTAAGGTCAAATGACCTGAAACTGTCTTTTGAAGTCATCTCATCATTCCTTGACAGATCGAGAAGTCCCGTAACAAGTCTGCCCATGCTCTCTGACTGATGCCTGATAGAATCAAGCCAGCGGTTTTCTCCTATCTCATCACTAAGAAGGTCTGCATTTGCAGAAATAATTGTGACAGGTGTTTTAAGCTCATGGCTTGCCTCAGACACAAACAGTCTTTGCTTGGATATGGCTTCCTCTGCAGGCTTGGCTACTGACTTTGAGTAGAAGAAAACTACAACAAAAAGTATTATAAGCACCGCAGCACCAATAATAACAGATGTTCTCGTAAGCGATGCCAGCATATATGAACCGCTGTTACTATCTATATAAATACATATCTTTAATCCGCCCTGAGCTATCTCTGTCTTTTTATATACGGTATCCTTGAATTCAACAGTATCATCAAGTGACATTTCCTTAATTTCGGCAGATGAGATGTCCAAGCCTGAATTTCCTCTGTTGAATTCTACATTTGATCCATCTGAATTAACAACATAAAAGCTCTTCCGTGAGGATACTATATCGGGAACACCATCAGGGAAAATATCCTCATAGCTGTTAAGGCGATGAATAAAACGCTCTGAATCAGCCTTAAAAATAATCTTGATAGAGTTTATAATAAGCTCCGTATCTGAGCCGTCAGAGGTTTTGGCAGAAGATGTCCACCACTGACCCGATATATACATACGGCTGTCATAACGCACAGCCTTTCTGTAGTTTCCGCTTATCTGCTTGGTATCTTCAAAATCCACAGTGATTGAGGTGTTATCCTTATTGAATGCAAAGCTTCTGAAAAAGCGAAGCCTTCTTCCCTCATTGGAATAACCCAGATAGCTTATCTTGCTTCCGCCGCAGTACCAGTCTGCACCCGTACTGTTTGTAATAACACCATTGAAAATTACTTTAGACACTGTATCGGGCGAAAACGGAAGCTCATAATCTGTTGAGGGCATCTCGTCAAACTGAATTGTGAGTGAATTCTCCTTAGCGGAGCTTACATCTACTGCATTTGATATCAGATTACAGGCAGCAGCTTTATCACGCTCTGCAAGGTACTTCATCATTATATTTAAGGACACGATCAGAAAAGCTATCATTACCAGACAGATAAGCATAGCGGCTATTATAAATTTTTTTCTGATAAGCCTTACGGTATCCTTCATTTTTTCTCCTCTAAAATGTAGCCTGCGCCCTTAACTGCATTAATGCTGACATTCGCCCCGATTGCTGTAAGCTTTTTTCTCAGAAAAGAAATATACACTGCTACATTATTATATTCAGTCTCGGCATCATAGCCCCAGATACGCTCTACAAAACGCTCCTTTGGTATGATAATTCCGTGATTTATCATTAGAAGCTCAAGGAACTGATATTCCTTTGTGCCGAGAGCTATCGACTGGTCAGCACAGCAAAGCTCATGCTTTGTACTGCTGAGAACAATGTTTCCGAAGCTCAGGTCATCAGGCACATAGGCGTTTCTGGAACGTCTTGCAAGCGCCCTTACACGTGCCGTGAATTCAGTTTTTGAAAAGGGCTTGGTCAGATAATCATCTGCACCGCTGTCAAAGCCCTTAACCTTATCCTCATCCTGAGAAAGCGCCGTAAGCATAAGAACAGCAGAATCTATATTATTTTTGCGGACAGCCTTGAGAATATCAAAGCCGTTCATTTTCGGAAGCATTACATCAAGTACTATCATATCGTATGTATCGGTAAGAGCCTCATAAAGACCTGCTTCACCGTCATATACAGCATTAGTTATAAAGCCCTCATTATGGAGCATCTGTGCAAGAGCATCTGCAAGCTCCTTTTGATCCTCGATTATCAGTATTTTCAAATCAAGTGCTCCTTTCACTATAATGCTGAAATTATAATACACAGACATTAAATATTCATTAAAATCACTACAACATTTCAACGATAATTTAATCTTTAGGATATATCATAACATAGGATTATTAATTCAATATGAAAGGATATGAAATTATGATAAAAAGATTGCTCTGTATTGCGCTTAGTATCTGTATCAGTGCTGCCTGTCTCAGTGCCTGCGCTGATGAAAACAGCAGCTCTGTCTCTGAATCAGGCTCATCTGTCTCAGAAAGTGAAAAGAGCTCTGAGAGTGAGTCGAAGAGTGCTGAAAGCTCCGACTCAAAAAGCGAGAAAAACAAAGACAAGAAAAAAGACTCTGACAGTGAAGAAAACAAAAGCACTGTTTCTTTCTCTCAGCCAAGCGGAGTTTATAAAGACCCTTTCTCTCTTGAGCTGAGTTCTGAAAGCGGTGACATTTACTACACAACAGACGGAAGTGATCCGACCACAAGTGAAACAAGGATTAAATACGAGGGTGCAATAGATATTAAGGACAGAAGCGCTGACCCGAACGTTGTTTCAGCAGTTGAGCCCGAGCTTATCTCAGGAAACTTTGTTAAATACAACAGAAAGGATAAGACTTTCACATCTACTGTTTCAGCACCTTCTGATGATAAGGTTGATAAATGTACGGTAATAAATGCAGCTGCTGAGCTTTCCGAGGGAGAGTTTTCAGAAATCTGCACCTCAACATACTTTATTGGCACTCCCGAGGAGCATATTCAGGGAATTAAGGAAAGCTGTGAAGCTATGGGCACTGACCTTGCTGTTATAAGCATAAGTATGGATTATGATGACCTGTTCAGCAGTGACAAGGGTATATATGTAAAGGGAGACCTATTTGACGAAGCTCTTGCTGAGCACCTTGACAAAGGCGAGGATACTAATGAAGATACTGCAAGACGTCTTGAAGCTAACTACAATCAGCGTGGCAAGGAATGGGAGAGAAGCTGCCGAGTTGATTTCCTTGAATACAATGCTGACGGAGCACAGACAGCCTTCTCGCAGAACTGCGGAATAAGAATTCAGGGAAACTATTCACGTTCTGACTGGCAGAAGGGCTTCAGACTTTATGCAAGAAGCGACTACGGCAAAAAGAATTTCAAGTATGCTGTCTTTGGAGAAGATCTTAAAAACGACAGCGGAGAAACTTTGGAGAAGTTCAAGACCTTAGAGCTTCGTGCAGGAGGCAACTGTGCATTTACCGCGAAGTTCAACGATATATACTGGCAGGAGCTCTCTGCATCGCTTGACTGTGAAACTAAGGCTTCCCGCCCCTGTGTTGTATATCTTAACGGTGAATACTGGGGTCTTTATGTGCTTGAAGAGGACTACTCCGATGATTACTTTGAAGAGCATCATGGTGTAAACAAAGACGATGTTGTGGTCTACAAGGGCGATGCCGAGACCTACAGGCTCGGTTACAAGCTTGATGAGGGCACTCTGCCCGAGGGCGAGAATAAAGAAAGCTATTTCTTTGATGAGCTCAATACATTCTTTAAAAATCACAAGAGTCTTGAAACTCAGGAAGACTATGACGAGTTCTGCAAGCTGGTTGATCCCGACAGTGTAAGAGATTACTTTCTGGCTGAGGTCTGGATAAACAACAAGTGGGACTGGCCCGGCAAAAACTGGTCGATGTGGAAAACTGCAAATGTCGATGAGTCAAATGAATACGCAGACGGCCGCTGGAGATTTATGTTCTACGATATGGAGTTCGGCGGTGTCAGCGGTGCAGGAGATGCAAAAACAAATACTGTCAAGGAAGATAACTACAAGCCGCAGGGTCTGCTTGATTTCAATACAAACAATCCTGCTGTACTCTGCTTTGCATATCTGATGACTAACGAGGGCTTCCGTGCTGACTATTGTGAAAAGCTTGAAGCACTTGGAAGCGGTATCTATGAAAAGGATAACGCAAATGCTGTTCTTGACAGCTATACTGCTCAGTACTCACCGCTGTTTGATCAGTTCTTCGAACGCTATCCGGGTTCAGGTGATACCGATAATGCAATTTACGGCGGTTATGCTTCTGTTCAGTGCATTAAGGATTTCCTTGAAAAGAGAGCCGATAACATTGAGAAAATCACCAAATGGATAAACAAACAGTTCTGATAAAAGAAAACAGAGTCCTTTCGGGCTCTGTTTTTAGTTATTCTTAATTGCTTCTCTGAGCTCCTTGAATTTAACCTTCCACTCATCGGTGATACGAAACGAGTCACATATCTTCTGTATGCCTTTGCCATTGATATTGTATTTAAGTCCGTTCATTTTCATCCACTCCCAGACCTTGTCCGACTCATCTATCGCAAGCTCGGCGATAAGCCACGCCTCTCCCATCTGTACATAGTAATGCTCATCATCATGCATAAGTGGAAGCAGCTCAGCACTGTGACCTCTTCCAAGCTTTGAGATAAAGAGCACATATCCCCAGCGTCTGATAAAAGGGTCTTTACTCTTTATATACCTCTTTGCATATCTGAGAGCTGTTTCAAACGGAAGCTTATTCACAAAGTTAATGAGTTGGTCTGTGTGCCACCAATCCGCAAAGAAAAGATTTTTGTCAATAAACGCCATACGCTCATTAACATCTTTGATCTGCTTCAGAGATACATAATAATATATCCTGTGAAGCTTCTGTTCTGTAAGCACATAGTCACGCAGTGCGGAGGCATCGGCTTTGTTTTTTACATAAAAGGATATAAGCCCGTCAACGTCCTTGGTTTTATAATTTTCAGGCAGTGCGCTTAAATCTTTAAGAACGCTCTCTCGGGTTAGCTTCATATTTATACACCTCTGTCATATCCAACGAAATTCTTCTATAATATCCGAGGGCTCTCCTTCGTAGCGAATAGCATTCATGTCAAGACCGATTCTGCCGTATTTCTTGACAATTATATGGTCAGCACCGATTTTTCTGAGGCACTTTCTCATATCCATGATAAGCTGACGCAAATGTCCCTGCTTGTCAGGATCACCGCCCCACAGAATGCCCAGAAGCTCTCCGTTCGTGCAAAAAGCTCCTTTTCTGTATACAAGGTAGGCAAAAAGCTCGATAGTAAGTCCACGCTCAAAATAAAAGGGCTTACCCTCTGTAAACATAGCAAACGGACTGCACTGCACCATCAGAGAGCTTTTAACTGTTTCCAGAGGGAAACGCAGTTCATGAAGCTCACGGATAATATCATTCTCGGTAACAGGCTTTGTAAGGAAACCGCTTGGGTGCATTCCTACAGCATCATAAATATACTCAGGATGACCTGTAACATAGATGATATTAAGCTTTTTATATTTTTCTTTCAGCATAGGAGCTGCTTCAATGCCGTTTATACCCGGCATCTCAATATCCAGAAAAATTATCTGAACATCATCATTAAGAAGCTTGAAGGTCTCTTCCATGTTTGAGGCTTTCATATGCGTGCCGTTGGGGTCGATCTTTTTAAGCATATAAAGCATAAGGTCTGTTGCTGTAGGCTGATCGTCAACAGAAATTGTTATCATTAAGTTTCACCTGCATTATCATTAATAATTATTCTTGCTAAAGAACCATTCTCCCCTAATGATATCTCAAGTAGCCCTTTACCGGTTGACATAAGCCTTGAGCGAACATTTTCTATACCTATGCCTTTTCGTTTTTTCTGTCTCTGAGTTATACTGCTTTTGCCTGTACCGTCATCGACTACCTCTATGATGATCTTACCGTTTTCCTTACGGGCATTGATCTGTACTGTACCGCCCTGTTCGTAAGTTCCTATACCATGTCGGACAGCATTCTCAACAAGAGGCTGTACAGACAGTGCGGGAACGGTGAAGTCATCACATTCAATATTATAGATTATATGAAGTCTTTCCCCATAGTTTATACGTTCAAGCTCAAGATAAGCCTCTACATTCTCCATTTCCTGCTCAAAGCTTATCATTTTAGTATCGCTCAGGGCATCAAAATGAGAACGCAGATAGCGTGATAAATTCGTGATATTCTCGTAAATCTCGGGATATTCCCGACAGCCGGCACGCAGTGCCATTAGCGAATTATTTATAAAATGAGGCTGTATCTGAGCCATTAAGACCTCATTTCTGCTGTGCTCAAGTGCAAGCTGATTTTCGGCAAGCTTGGTCTTTGCTAAGTCAAGCTCATGAGCCTTACGGACTGTAAAATCTGCTCTGTGCTTTTCATAAAGAACAAAGAGTATCAGAGCTGACATAGAAACCGAAATATTATTAAAGCTTATACCCGAATAGTTAGTATTAAGTATAAATCCGAACATCGGAACAATTACAACAGTAAACAGTATCTCTTTCAGAAAAGGGTCTATTTTTGAACGGTTTAACCAAGTCACTGCGAACATATAAATAAAGGTGATAATATTGAAAACGTGCCATATCCAGAACAATGACCCGCGCTGATACCTGTTCATATCATCAAAATAGTACAGTGATTCAGTAAACGGTGTTATTATAAGTATACTCAGAAGCGGTATATGCATAAGCTGAAGAATGAGTGTCATTTTATTCAGTCTGTTAAAACCGTTCTTATCGGCAATACCCTTCTTTAATAGCTGAAGCAGGAAAAGAGTCTGAAACGCACCTACAAGATAATAGCAGAAGTTCGATACTCTAACAAGCCAATAACCAAAAACAGTTGTGGAGTTTTCCCCCACGATTGACAGAATATTAAAAAAATTATATAAAAATATAGCATTATAGAATACTAAAATATCTGTTGTAAACGGTATCTCAATTCTGTTTTGACCCTTATTATTCCTAAGCTGCGTTCCAAGAACAAGAAGTGAGGTCATAACAATCAGAAACACTCCGTTCCATACCTCAATAACCACCTGAATAAAAAGAGTTATGCCTATCCGATCAATCAGATTCTGCACTTAACCACTCCTGTCCCGATACGCATTATTCATCAGTTAGAAGGCACAATGCCATAATACCATTATCCTAAAAGCGCTATGATTATTATATCAAATTAACATTTGTTTGTCAATGCAAACTGCTAAATAAACATTAGTAAAAAGTAAGATTTTACCATATATATGCAGATATCGGGTTTAACCAAATTATATCAGGAATATCTCATGCGAGCAACAAAAAAGAGCCTTGTAAAAGCCCAGTCTTCATATCATAATTATAGCATTTTTGCTTGCTTCTGTCAAGAAAAAAAGCACCTTTTGTAAGGTGCTTTCAGCTTGTTGCAAAAGTTCTTTTAAAAGGGGTCTGGGGCGATAGCCCCAGTGGGGCAAATGGGGCGAAGCCCCACCTCCTCTCACTCCAGCCGAGTCTGTCTGTACGAATGTACAGACCTGACGAGGCAAAATCTGCACTATTTTGAGTTTATCGACAGACTGAAAGCACCTTTTGTTAGGTGCTTTTACTTATATTTAATTAACTCTATAATTTCATGAAACATCGGTTTTGCATTACTGCAAAGCTTATTTATAACTTTATAAAAATACAAAGCGGGGCGAAAAAGCTTATGTGAATAGAAAAAAGGATAATACTCCTTCATTACCTCTTCAGGAACCATTGCTCGCATGATTGCATACTTCAATTTACCAATGAAAGATACATCAGAACCTAAATAATTATACATTCTGTTTTCAATAATTCCATATGCTCCTGAAAATATAAAAAAATCAAGAAACTCTTTATCTTCTTTTGAAAGTGACCTATGCTCAAACACCTTAAATGCGAGTTCTTTATTCTTTTTTTCAAAGTCTGATAATGATAATAACTCCATCTCATGGTCGATATAATCCCAGTTTAAGTTTTCTTTAGTCTTTTTAAGAAATACATACGTATCGAGTAATGAACGAAGTCCTGTACCTGTGCCTTTGAAATGCTTATATTCATGAGAAATTAAGAAAATATAAAAGTCTTCATCTGAAAAGTGATATCCGTATTTATTATTATCATCTTTCAGAAGCTTGTTTTTTATTCCATTATAATACTTATATAAACTGCTCTGGTGTCGAGGCTCAAATAACCTGCTGTGCATCTCAAAATTGCACACGGGTGGTTTATGATAAATATCTTGATGCGATTTGCCATACAATACTGTTTCAAATCTGCATGACAGCATGATAGTTTTAACTTTATCCATTTTTGTCTCATCACAAAGAATGTCACTGTCCGCCATCTGTCTCATACCAATCTTAGGATAATAATCCTTAATTATACTACCCTTAAGCGGCATATACCAGACCCCGGCCTTTTCAAGCTCTTCAAGGACTTTCTTACGTTCAGCATCAAGAATGATATTTTTTCTGATAGACTTATTTTTAGCCTCTTCAAAATCCATATCATATATCCCCGCTGACTCAAGCGCATACGCAATAATAGCAGTAAGCGAATGCGCCGAGGCAACGTTATAAAGCTGAGACAAATTCATTTTATCCAGCTTTTCTTTTACGGGAATTCTATTATGCAGAAGATACCTGATAAGATATATCAGGTAATATGCATTCTGCCTATAATCATGTTTAGTCATACTAAATACATCTTTCATATTGTTATAATCTGCTCCAAACCAGTAAGTACTCTTTATCACTCATGAAAAACGACGAAAGAGCTATTCATTTGATATTGGCTGTAATATATGCGAGGATATTTAGGCAACACCGCATGACCCGCGGCTAACGCCTCTGCACATCATCTGCTTGCC
>CAMMYU010000143.1:0-5175 GCA_946528545.1 uncultured Ruminococcus sp. | reverse complement strand
GCGGCGGCTCAAACGCTATGGGTGCGTTCTATGACTTTATCGGTGACGAGGGTGTTCGCCTTGTCGGTGCTGAGGCGGCAGGCAGAGGAGTGAACACTCCCGATACTGCGGCAACAATGGCACTTGGAACTCTCGGTATCTTCCACGGAATGAAGTCGCTGTTTTTACAGAATGAGTACGGTCAGATAGCTCCTGTTTATTCTATATCGGCAGGCCTTGACTACCCGGGTGTAGGACCTGAGCACGCATATCTGAATTCTATCGGCAGAGCACAGTATGTTTCCGTTACCGATGATGAGGCAGTTCAGGCATTTGAGTACCTCTCAAAGACCGAGGGCATTATTCCTGCGATCGAGTCCTCTCACGCTGTATGGGCGGCTATGCAGGAGGCTAAGAAAATGTCCAAAGACCAGATACTTGTCATTAACCTCTCGGGCAGAGGCGACAAAGACGTTTACGCTATAGCAAGATACAGAGGAGTTGATCTCAGTGAACAATAGGATAGATACCTGCTTCGACAGGCTGAAAGAGGAAAACAAAAAGGCGCTTATAACCTTTATCACAGCAGGCGACCCGAGTATTGAAGCATCTGAAAAGAATGTGCTTGCAATGCTTGAAAACGGTGCTGACATAGTTGAGATCGGTGTGCCGTTCTCAGACCCGATAGCAGAAGGCCCGACTATCCAGAAGGCATCGCTGAGAGCATTGGAGGGCGGTGTAAACCTTGATGATATTTTCGCTATGGTGAAGCGCCTGAGAGAAAAGACCGACAAGCCTCTGCTCCTTATGATGTACCTGAACACCATTTTCAGATACGGCACAGAAAAGTTCTTCACCCTCTGCAAAGACAATCAGATAGACGGTGTTATCGTTCCCGATATGCCCTTTGAGGAGCGTGAGGAGATTTCCGCTGAGGCTGAGAAAAATGATATCTACAGTATCTCTCTTGTAGCCCCGACCTCACGGGAGCGAGTAAAAATGATAGCAGACGAGTCAAAGGGCTTTCTGTATGTGGTGTCCTCTCTCGGAGTTACAGGCACACGCAAGGAGATAAGCACAGACTTTGAAACTCTGCTTGCACCGCTCAGAGAGAGCGAGAGCATTCCTGCCTGCATAGGCTTCGGCATTTCCGACCCGACACAGGCAAAGAAGATGTCCGCCTTTGCCGACGGAGTTATCATAGGAAGTGCTATCGTGAACATTGCCGAAAAGCTTGGCGAACAGGCTCATACAAAGATAGGCGAGTTTGTAAAGGCAGTCAGAGAAGAGCTTGATAAATAGATCTATCAGCCCCTTTCCGTTCGGAGAGGGGCTCTTGTTTTATCTGCAACTGTTGACAAAAATATCACTCAGATTTATAATTATTTGTAGACCTTTAATAGTTTTTCAATGATAATTTAATCTTGGAGTGTTATCATTCTATTGTACATTGGGTAACTTTTGTATTTGTAATGGAGGGTTATTATATGAAAGCTAAAATTCTCAGCCGTACAGTGTCGGTGTTCTCGGCAGCAGCAATGCTTGGTGCTGCAGTGTATATGCCTGTACTGAATGCGGCAGCTGAAAGTCCGCAGATACTTATAAATGAGATATGTACGGGCAACACAGGTGCAAACGGCAATCTTGAGGGCGAATATGACTGGATAGAGCTGTACAATCCGACCGATACCGATGCGGATATTTCGGGCTGGAAGCTTATCAAGGACGGAAGCAATGAGTATACCTTTGGCGCAGTGAGTGTTCCTGCAAAGAGCTATACTATAGTCTTCTGTGCCAAGAAATATGCAGGCGATGAAGCCTATGCCCATGCAGGCTATAACCTGTCGGGCAGCGGAGTGGCTCTTGCACTTTCTGACGGGGAAAACGAGATCGATTCTGTAACTGTTCCTGCACTTGATGATGATACCGTCTGGGCAAGACAGCCTGACGGCTCGGCAGACTTTACAGTTCTGTTCCCGACACCGGGGGTCAGCAATAATGATGCTGAGTCAGCAATACCATGCAATGCTCCTGAGTTCAGTGCTGAAAGCGGAATGTACAAATCTGCTTTTTATCTCACTATGAGCACTGACGAGGGCAGCACAATTTACTATACTACTGACGGCACCGATCCTGCCACCAGCAGTACCAGGAAAGAATACAGCGCTGCTATCAATATCTATAACAGAACTAAAGACCCTATGGTGATGGCAAACTGGCTAAAGCCTTCCGAGATTACACCGTGGAATAACGGAGCATCTCTGCCGTCAAACAGCGCTGTTGACAAGGGCACTGTCATCAGAGCCGTAACTCTGAATTCAGCAGGCAAGTACAGCGAGACCGTTACCAAAACCTATTTTGTGGGTGTAAGCAACGCTGATCACAATGATCTGCCTATTATGTCTGTAACTACCGACCCTGCAAGCCTGTTTGACTACGATACAGGTATTAACCGTCTGGGAGCAGTTTATCAGGCTAATAAAAAGACCAGCCCCGATCCCAATAATCCAATTGCAAACTACAATCAGAAGGGCAAGGAGTGGGAGCGTGCGTGCCATATAGACTTCTTTGAGTCTGACGGTACACTTGCACTTTCTCAGGACTGCGGTTTCCGTACTCAGGGCGCATATTCAAGAGCCGATTATCAGAAATCCTTCCGTTTCTATGCAAGAGAGGACTATGGCGAGAAGAACTTCAAGTACACCTTCTTTGATGATGCTTATCAGGAGAACGGCTCGGGCAAACAGCTCAAGAAGTTCAAAAAGCTTGTTATGAGAAACGGCGGAAACGATACCTTCTACACAAAGTTCAAGGATTCATATATCCAGTCACTTGTCTCTGACAGAAGCTTCGATACTCAGGAGGGAAGACCCTGTGTTCTCTTTATCGACGGCGAGTACTGGGGCATATACACTCTCCAGGAGGACTATGATGATAAATACTATGAGGAGAACTACGATGTAAACTCCGACGAGGTTGTAGTTTACAAGAAGGGCGAGATCGACGAAGGCCTTGAAGAGGATATTGAGCTTTTCAAGGAGCTTCGCAATTTTGCAAAGAACAATGATCTCTCCAAAGCAGCAAACTATAAAAAAATCTCAGAAATGCTTGATCTGCAGAGCTTTGCAGACTATATGGCGGCCGAGATGTATATCATCAATGAGGACTGGCCGGGAAACAACTACTCCATGTGGCGCACAAGAACGGTTGATGAGACAAATCCCTATGCTGACGGCCGCTGGAGAATGAACTTCTACGATACTGAAATGGGCGTTGACCATTACGGCAACAACTCCACCAAGTATAACAGAAACAATCTCTCAAACATCATGAAAAACACATGGGACGATTTGCCTGTTATCTTCAACGCACTTATTAAGAATAATGAGTTCAAGGCTATGTTTGTAAACTCCATGATGGATATGGCAAATATAAACTTTGCATACTCAAGAACAAGTGAACGTCTGAGCTACTATACAGATACTTACTATCCTGAACTTTCAAAGTTCTTTGCACGTTTCCCGACATGGGCAAATACAGGCAATGCAACCGACCCCTGCATAAGCAGAATGAAGACCTTCCTTAAAAACCGTCCGTCTTATGTTCCGGGTATGCTAAAGAGCGACCTTGGTCTTTCAAGCGCTGTTACGGTAAATGTCTCGGCTAATAATCCCGACGGCGGAGATGTTTTTGTTAATACATCGTCAGTTGATGTTTCCGAGGGTATGACGGGCTCATACTTCCCCGGTATCAATATTACGCTTACAGCTAAGGCAGCTGAAGGCTACTCCTTTGTCGGCTGGGTAGGCTCGGCAGACAGCAATGAGGAAACTATCACAATTTCACCTTCTGCTGCATCTGATGTTCAGGCGATATTCAAGAGAGACGGAGAAGAGCTCTGTAAGGTTACATTCACTGACGGAAGTAAAAAGTCAGTAAGCTATATCTCAAAGGGCTCGGCAGCTAAGCTTCCGACAGGATTGTTCACCAAAACAGGCTATAAGGCTGCTGTATCGGGTGATATGACTAATATACAGTCGGATACTGTTTTCAATGTAACCTACACAGGTATTAATTATACCGTAAGATTTTATCCTAACGGCGCATCAGGCTCTGCATACTCACAGACCATGACCTACGGAAAATCGGCAGCCCTTACAGCAAACAAGTTTACCCGTTCTGGCTATGTGTTTGCAGGCTGGGCAAAGATCAGCGGAAGCAATACCGTAGCTTATAAGGATAAGCAGACAGTATCAAACCTGTCAGCCAAAGAGGGTGCTGTGTACAGCCTTTATGCGGTATGGGCACAGGATATTTCAAAGGCATCAGCAACCCTGTCATCCACACGCCTGACCTATAACGGCAGTGTTCAGAAGCCTAACGTAACAGTCAGGTTCGGAACCAAAACACTGACCTCGGGAACTGATTATACAGTATCGTATAAGTCAGGCTCAGCCTGCGGAACATACACTGTTACGATTACAGGCAAGGGCGCTTACTCGGGTAAAAAAACTCTGACCTATCATATTGCTCCAAAGACAGTACGGTTCAAGCTGCTGACAAGGACACAGAGCACTATGAAGCTTGAATGGTACAAGGCTGACGGCGCAACAAGCTATAAGATTTACAGAAAAGGGCAGTCTGATACAGGCTATAAGCTTATCAAAACCACCTCAAATCTGTACTACACAGATCAGGGACTGAAATCAGGAACTATCTACAGCTATAAGGTAACACCGTTCGGCGGTAACATTTCAGGCGGAAGCTTCAGCTTCACAAACTGCACCAAGAGCAAAACCACAACTCTTAAAGCTTCCTCAAACGCATCTACCAAGGTAACCTTCAAGTGGAACAAGCTTACCGACTGCTCAGGCTATCAGATAGTTTACTGCAACAAGAAATACGGCACTTATAAGGCACTGCGTCATCTTGGTTCAGCAACTACAAGCTATACTCACAGCGGTATCAAGTCGGGAAGCACATGGTACTTCAAGATAAGAGCTTACACGCTTATCAACGGCAACAAGTACTTCTCGGATTACTCTGCACCTGTTATGGTAAAAGTAAAATGAGTATTTCAAAGCACCCGAGTTCATTCGGGTGCTTTCAGTCTGTCGATAAACTCAAAAATAGTGCAGAATCAGCCCTCGGCGTGGCAGGGAAAACCCTGCACCATCATCGCGACGTTCTTTTGTT
>CAMMYU010000142.1:0-18632 GCA_946528545.1 uncultured Ruminococcus sp. | reverse complement strand
CTCCGAAACCTGCACGCCCCTGACGAAACAGAGAGCGAAGCGAACGCTTTTCGTCAATCGGAAGTGTGGAGCACTTCCGACGACCACTCATATAAAGAAACTAAGAAGGGAAGTAAAATAAATGAAAAAAGCAATGACACTGTCCTATGAGATAGAGGGCAAGCTTTATCTGAACATCACTAATAAGTGCCCGTGCAACTGTACATTCTGTATCAGGAATAACGGCGATACAGCTTATGGCTCAGATCCGCTGTGGCTTGAGCACCAGCCCTCTGCTGATGAGGTAATAGAGAACCTCAAGGAGAGAGACCTTGACAGCTATAAGGAGATAATCTTCTGCGGCTACGGCGAGCCTACCTGCGAGCTGGAGATTATGAAAACTGTCGCTGAGTTTATCCGTTCAGTCAGCAAAACCCCGATAAGAGTCAATACAAACGGCCTCGGCAGCGTCTATAATAGGCGTGATATTGCTCCCGACTTCAAGGGGCTTATAGATACTGTATCTATCAGCCTTAATGCTTCGGACGCCGAGGCCTACGATAAGATAACAAGACCCTCTTTCAAGAACGTAAACAGCTTTGAGGAAATGCTCTCATTTGCTAAGGAGGTATCTCAGTATGTTCCCGATACTATGCTCACTGTAGTTGACATAATCGGTGAGGAGGAGATAAAAAAATCTCAGGCTATTGCCGATAAGATCGGCATTAAGCTCAGAGTAAGAGAGTATATCGACGAGGAGTGAGTAAAATGTCAGAGTGGGAGAAAAATCTTCTGGATATTGCCCCATACGTTGCAGGTGAACAGCCCGATAACGATAAGATAATAAAGCTGAATGCAAATGAGAACCCCTATCCGCCATCACCTGCGGCTGAAAAGGCTCTGCGTGAGCTTAAAGTGGGAGAACTAAACAAGTACCCCGATGCTAACGCTATGCCGCTTATGGAGATACTTGCAAAAATGCACGGCCTTACGCCTGCTAATGTGTTCATAGGAAACGGCTCGGACGATGTGCTGGCACTGTCCTTCAGAGCATTTTTCAATTCAAAGAAGCCCATACTCTACCCCGATATAACCTATTCGTTCTATCCTGTATGGTGCGATCTGCTGAAAATTCCCTATAAACTCTGCCCCGTTGATGAGAACTTCCGCATAAATGCCGAGGACTATTACCCCGAAAACGGCGGAGTTGTAATCGCAAACCCGAATGCCCCCACAAGCATTACCGAGGGCAAGGACTTTATAGTGGATATCCTCGATCACAACAAGGACTGCGTTGTTATTGTCGATGAAGCCTATGTTGACTTCGGTACTTACTCCGCAGTTGAGCTTGTAAGCAAGTATGAAAATCTGCTTGTTACGCAGACGTTTTCAAAGTCACGCTCCCTCGCAGGAATGAGAATAGGTATGGCATACGGCAGCGAGAAGCTTATCTCCTGCCTCAGAGCTGTAAAGGATTCGTATAACTCCTATCCGCTTGATACGGCTGCCCTGACTGCTGCCTGTGCAAGCGCCGAGGACGAGGTCTACTTCCGCCATACGGTGCTGAAAGTTATGCAGACCCGTGACGAGACCGCCCAGACCCTCAGAGGGCTTGGCTTTAAGGTTATGGACAGTGCAACTAACTTCCTCTTTGCAACGCATCCGGACTATACTGCCGAGGAAATATTCATGTATCTCAGAGAGAACGGTGTGTTTGTAAGGTACTTCAAAAAGCCGAGAATAGATAACTATCTCAGGATAACAGTCGGAACTGACGAGCAGATGAAACGCCTCTGCGAGCTGCTTACAAAGCTTATCACAGGCTGACCTAAAGAAAGGACAAAACTATTATGAAGCTTCTTATAAAAAAACTGAACGAAAATGCGGTAATTCCGCAGAGACAGACCCCCTACAGCGCAGGCTATGACCTCTGCGCCTGCATAGAGGGCGGCAAAAGTGTTACTATCAAGGCAGGCACTACAGAGAAGATACACACAGGCCTTTCGGCTGAGCTTGACGGTGCTAAAGACGTTGTGCTCCTGATATATGCAAGGAGCTCTCTTGCTTCAAAGTTCGGTATTGCACCTGCAAACTGCGTGGGCGTAGTTGACTGGGACTACAGAGGTGAGCTAATTGTAGCACTTCACAACTCATCAAGCGAGGATTTTACCGTTAATCACGGCGACAGGATAGCTCAGCTTGTTATCTCGCCTATCTTCACTCCCGATGTGGAGGAGGTAACCGAGCTTTCAGATACGGTCAGAGGCGCAGGCGGTTTCGGATCAACAGGTAAGTAATAATATTGGGGGAAAGTTTTTTTGAAGAAAGCTTTCCCCATATCATTTTTGAAAGGACTAATTATGCTTATTTATAATGCTGAGTTACACACAATGACCGAAAAAGGCACTTTCTTCGGCTGGATAGAGGTGCTTGACGGAAAGATCAAAGCTATCGGTGAGGGCTCTCCTTCTGCTGTCTCAGGCGGTGATATTGATGCAGGCGGATACGGCATTTACCCCGGGTTTATTGATGTGCATACGCATCTGGGACTGTTCGGAAGCGGTGTCGGCAAGGAGGGTGAGGACGTTAATGAAAGCTCCGAAAATATCACCCCGACACTTAATGTGCTCGACGCTATAGACCCCCTCGACTACTCATTTGAGCTTGCAAGACGTGCAGGCGTGACTTCCGTGCTTATCTCACCCGGCTCTGCAAACCCTATAGGAGGGCTTATTTCTGCCGTAAAAACCACAGGAAAGTGCGTTGATGATATGCTGATAAGAACTGTCGGCATGAAGTTTGCCCTCGGGGAGAACCCTAAGCTTTCTGGCAAAGGTGCTGATACCAGAATGGGTACAGCCGCAGCTATCAGACAGGCACTTTCTGAAAATACCTCTCTTAAACCTGTGCTGGACAGAGAGCTGAAAGCACATTTTCACTGCCACAAGGCTAACGATATTTTCACAGCCCTGCGCATTTCCAAGGAGTTCGGGCTCGACCCTGTGCTTATCCACTGCACTGACGGCTACCTGATAGCAAAGGAGCTCAAAAAACAGAACGTGCCCTGTGTGGTAGGCCCGATCATAAATGACCGCTGCAAGCCCGAGCTTGCAAACCTCGACCCGAAAAACGCAGGAGTGCTCTCAAAAGCAGGGCTGCCTGTGGCTATCTGCACCGACCACAGCGAGACCCCGATAGAGTATCTGCCCCTTTCGGCAGCTATAGCCGTAAAGCACGGAATGGACAGGCAAAAGGCTCTTGAAGCTATAACCTGCACAGCCGCAGAGATCGCAGGCATAGCCGACAGAGTGGGCTCTCTGAAAGAGGGGCTTGATGCAGACCTCTGCATTTTTGACGGCGATCCTCTTGAGCTTATGAGCAAAGCGGTGCTTGTTATGATAAACGGAACTCCTGCTTAACAAAATCCTAATTTTTTGTTTGCATTATGCTGTTGACAAATCCGGTCGAATGGTTTATACTTATTAGAATAAACAGCAAAAGTTAAAAAGAAAAGAAATGAAATGAATGTGGGAGGTTATGTGTCATGCTGGAAACGAATTTTAATAACAAGTTTATTAAGGAAGGCCTTACCTTTGATGATGTGCTGCTCGTTCCGAGAGAGTCAGACTGCACACCCGATATGGTAGACCTTCATTCTCATCTTACTAAGGACATTGTCCTGAATACTCCTATCATTACGTCCGCTATGGACACAGTTACCGAGTCTAAAATGGCTATTGCTATAGCTCGTGAGGGCGGACTTGGTATCATTCACAAGAATATGACTATAGCTCAGCAGGCTGATGAGGTAGACAAGGTCAAGAGGTCTGAAAACGGCGTTATAGTTGACCCGTTCAGCCTTACTGCCGACAAGACCGTCGCTGAGGCTGACAAGCTTATGGCTAAGTATAAGATATCGGGTGTGCCGATCGTTGACGGAAACGGCAGACTTGAGGGTATACTTACTAACCGTGATCTCAGATTTATACAGGATTTCAATACCAAGATCTATGAGGTAATGACAAGAGAAAACCTTATCACAGCCCCCGTTGATACCGACCTTGAGGCTGCTAAGGAAATTCTTATGAAGCACAAGATCGAGAAGCTTCCTCTCGTTGATGAGAGTGGTATTCTCAGAGGACTTATCACTATCAAGGATATTGAGAAGAGTGTACAGTATCCTAATTCTGCAAGGGATTCACAGGGAAGGCTGCTTTGCGGCGCTACTATAGGAATGACTCAGGACGTTCTTGACAGAGCAGGTGCTCTTATTGATGCTCAGGTAGATATACTGGCTCTTGACTCGGCACACGGTCACTCAAAGAACGTTATAGACTGCCTGAAAAAGGTCAAGGACGCATTTCCGCACATTCCTGTTATCGCAGGAAATGTTGCAACCGCTGAGGGTGCTATAGCTCTCTGTGAGGCAGGTGCCGACGCTATCAAGGTAGGTATAGGCCCCGGATCTATCTGCACAACAAGAGTTGTGGCAGGTATCGGTGTACCTCAGATTACGGCAGTTTACGATGCTGCCTGCGCAGCTGCAAAGTACGGTGTACCTGTAATTGCTGACGGCGGTATCAAGTATTCCGGAGATATCGTAAAGGCTCTTGCAGCAGGTGCAAGCGTAGTAATGCTTGGCTCGCTTCTTGCAGGCTGTGAGGAAGCTCCCGGAGAGACTGAGATCTATCAGGGCAGACAGTTCAAGGTATACAGAGGCATGGGCTCGCTCGGCGCTATGGCTAAGGGCTCTAAGGACAGATACTTCCAGACCAACACCAAGAAGCTTGTTCCCGAGGGTGTTGAAGGAAGAGTTGCATATAAAGGACCTGTATCCGACACAGTTTATCAGCTTGTGGGCGGTATCAGAGCAGGCATGGGCTACTGTGGCTGCATGACTATCGCAGAGCTCGGCGAGAAGGCACAGTTTGTAAAGATCACCGGAGCAGGCCTTAAAGAGTCTCATCCTCATGATATTTATATCACTAAGGAAGCTCCTAACTATTCAGCAGGAATCTGATCAGAGCTTTCCTGTCAGCAAAGCTGACACAATACACATAAACAAAGCCCACTCCAAACGGAGTGGGCTTTTCATATTCTGTAAATCAGACATCAATTTTTGAATAAAGTCCTGCGTCTTTGAAGCTGTCCTCGGGCTTTGGCTTTTTGTAGTCCTTCTCAAAGCTTGTAGTAATATCAAAGGCCTTCGGTGCAGGTCTGTGACCGCCTCTTCTGCCGCCTCTGTTACCGCCTCTGCCGCCGTGACCGCCGCCTCTTCTCGGGTTGGTGGAGCTGATAATAACCTTTCTCCAGGGCTCCTCACCCTTTGACTGCGATACAACACCGTCAATCTCGGAAACTGTTGCGTGAATGATCCTTCTCTCGTAAGGATTCATTGGCTCAAGTGCATAAGACCTTCCCGAGCGTATAACATTATTTGAAATCTTTCTTGCAAGGTTTTCAAGCTGCTTCTTTCTTCTTGCTCTGAAATCTCCGCAGTCGCAGGAGATTCTGAAATAGTCTCTGTCAACCTTGTTGCTTACAAGTGATGCAAGATACTGCATAGAATCAAGAAGCTCACCCTTCTTGCCTATCAGTGAGGAGAACTCCTCGCTCTTTATCACGAACATAGCGCCGTTTTCAAGCTTCACAGTCTCAATCTCAACATCCTCAATGCCCATAGCCTTGATAATGCTTATCAGGTATGCCTTAGCACATTCAGCCTTCTTCTCAGAAGCCTCTGTCCACTCAATAACCGCAGGCTTTTCCTCTGCAGACTCTTCTGCCTTTAATTCCTCGGAAACAGTCTCCTTCAGAATCTTAACAGGTGCAGGAGCTTCTGTCTTAACCTCTTCATTAGCTGTCTCGGTCTCAGCGACCTCTACCTCTACCTTTGCCTCGCCCTTGAGCTTTCCGAAAAAGCTCTTCTTTGGTTCTTCAATCACCGTAAAGCTGATTTCTTCCACAGCCTTTCCAAGCTCTGCCGCTGCAAGGCTCTTTGCTTCTTCTACTGTTGCGGCAGTAAATACCTTTTTCATGCTTTAACTCTCCTCTCGCAATATTGTGTATTCAGGCAGGAGCTTAATCGTCCTGCGAATCATCATATTCATCGCCGTATTTCTCGGCCATTCTTCTTCTTGCTTCATTGAGCTTTCTTCTCTGCTCATCTCTGAGCTCCTGCTTTGAAAGCTTCTTAGGCTCTTCATAATCTTCATCATCGGCAGCTAAAGCTTTTCTGATCTCATTCGGGTCTTTGCCCTCTTTAATCATCTGAGCCTCAGCCATTCTCTCCATAAGAGTTGGCTTGCCGCTTCTCTTCTGCTTTGCAATATCCTTCTGAACAAGCTCTGCAACGTGCTCAGGAGTGTATATCTTATTAAGGAAGATAGTCTGTCCCAGAGCAAACAGTGACGAATAGCACCAGTAAAGACCCAGTCCCATAGGATAGCTGAAGCCGATCCACAGTGAGAATAAAGGCATGATATAGAGCATAGCCTTCATTCCGCCGCCCATATTAGCCATATCGGGGTTATTTTTCTTTGAGAAGATCTGTGATACCACTGTTACGAGAAGCTGCAGCACAAAACAGAGTATAGGAATAATGCAGGTAAGGCTCTTCCATGAAGGTATAGTTCCGAGTGATACTCCGAACAGATCATAGTTGAAGTCCTTAGCAAAATCTCTGATATCCGAATTAACTACATCAAGAACATCTGCAAACTTTCCGTCCTCTTCCTTAATGAACACAAAGGTCATAAGCTCAGGTCTTGACTTTATGACATTTTCAGAGAAGTAGCTCTCATTAAGGATAAATTTTTCAAGGTTATCCTTGCGGTGAAGCTTTATAGCAGCAATAACATTCTCAACGTTATCATTATCATTTACCTTAGCCTTTGCGGCATCGGGATAATTTTTCTTGCTTCTGAAATTCTTTTCCAGTGTTTCATAAGCATACTTCTCGGCATCCTCATCAGATGCACCGGTATTTTCTTCCTTATACTCATCCTCATACTTGGTGAGAAGCTTATCAAATGTATTATATGTCTTGTTATCGCTTACCTCTTCAGCATAGTAATAAATACCCTGAATCATCAGGTTATTGTCCTCAACATCTTCCTTATTCAGGTTTGACACATAGGTCAGAGGACCGTAAATTACAGGGATAAGAGCAAACAGTATAACCATCATGATTATCATCGGCAGACAGCTTGCCATAGGGTTTACTCCTGCCTTGGCATAAAGGTTCATCTGCTCTTCCTGAAGCTTCTGCTGATTTTTTCCGTATTTTTTCTTGAGCTTTTCAAGCTCAGGACGCAGCATAGCCATTCTGGCTGTGCTCTTCTGCTGCTTGATCTGCAGCGGCAATGTAATAAGTCTTGTCAATATAGTAAAAAGAAGCAGTGCTATTCCGTAGTTTTTAACAACAAAATAGCAGCCCTTCATTATCCATCCCAAAGGGGTAGCTATAAATCCCATTTCCTTCCTCCAGACACTTTCCTTACATCTTTTTATTATTTCTCTTTATCCTGAAATAATCTATCCTTACCTTTTCGGGCACATAGTCAACTCCCCCGAGAGACCACGGATTGCATCTCATAAGTCTCCACGAGGTCAGCACAGTGCCCATTATAAGCCCGTGCTGCTTATATGCCTCTATCGCATAGCTTGAACAGGTCGGGTAATACTTGCACCTTGGCGGTGTAAGAGGGCTTATATACTTCTGATAAGCTCTTATCAGCAGGATCGCAGGCTTTGATAAAATACTCATTTTTTATTCTTTTTATTAAAGCTCCTGTTCATACTCGCAACAAGCTTTTTCTCTATAAACTCTTCAATATCGGCAGAGCTCTTCTCCTGAACTCCCTGCCTTGCCACAAAAACTAAATCATAACCTATCGGCACAGACTTCTCTTTAAGTCTGTAAGCAGCCCTGCATATCCTCTTGAATCTGTTTCTGGCAACTGCATTGCCTATTTTCTTTGAAACAGACAGTCCCAGCTCGTTTTCTGAACTCTCATTCGGAAAATAATAGCAAACTATAAACTTATCCGCACAGTATCTTCCCTTGCGAAAGCACCTGAGAAACCTCTTATTATCCTTCATTACAGAAGTAAACAGCATAATACACCTATTACCTATAAGCTATTGCCTGAAATTTTCCCAAAAAAAAGATAAAGACCCTATACCATTCATTTCTGAGTGGTATACAGGTCTATATGATCTTAGTAGCTGAGTCTTGCTCTGCCCTTTGCTCTTCTGCGAGCGAGAACCTTTCTGCCGTTAGCAGTAGCCATTCTCTTCATGAAACCATGAACCTTCTTCCTCTGAAGCTTCTTAGGCTGATATGTTCTTTTCATTTGTCTTTATCCTCCTTACCGTCATCCTCATTTTATTACCGCTTAACTGTTACTCTCAAATATGCGGTATGCTTCCAAGCTCTTTACAAGCCATTACAGTTTATTATTATAGCTCATTTCGGGTACATTTGTCAAGACTGTTCACAATTTTTTTATATTTTATTTTAAGAATATTTCTCCGTTATTTTGCCGAAATTAGCCCCGATATGAGCTTCTGTTTTTGTCTCATACAAGATATAGTTTTTTAAGTAAACAAAAATCATACATATTGACAAAAATCCATTTTTTTGTGCTGTTTTTTTCTATATAAAAAATGAGATTTTTCTTTCATATAAAGGTATAAACACTTGAAATAATTTTGGATTTGTGGTATAATTATATAGAATTTGCTATTGATAAATTTTTACTATAAAGAGTTTTTAATGGAGGGTATTTTTTAATGGATTCGTTCAGCGAAGTGTTCAGCGAGGTTCTCAAATACTGCAGGAATGACAGCAGTGTCAGTGAGCCGGGATATGATAAATGGATAAAGGTACTTGAGCCGTATAAGCTTGAGAATAATACCGCATATCTGCTGACAGATTCGGATTTTACAATGAAAACTACAATGACTGCATACGGAGATGTGCTCAGAGAGGCTTTCAAAAATGTTCTGGGCTTTGAGGTCGAGGTAAAGCTTCTGATAAAGCCTAAAAATGAGAAAAACGAAATTGAGAAGGACGTCTCACAGATCGAGGTCAAGACTGCTGACTTCTCCGAAGATGCACAGAATAATCTTACATTTGACAATTTCATAAAGGGCAAATCTAATGATCTTGCTTATGCCTTTGCTATAGCTGTCGCTCAGAAATATGATGAAACTGAGCAGACCGATACCAATAAGATTTTTAATCCTCTTATTATTTACGGAGATTCGGGACTTGGAAAAACTCATCTTATGAAGGCTATTGAGCATGAGGTAAAGAAAAATCACCCTGAGCTCAAAGTAATTTATACTACGGGCGAATCTTTTATCAATGAGCTGGTAAAGGCTCTGGAATTCAAGAATACAATAAAGTTCCATGACAAATACAGAAATGCAGACTACCTTATGGTAGATGATATTCAGACTATTGCCGGCAAGGAGCGTATGCAGGAGGAGTTTTTCCATACCTTCAACGATCTTTACAATGCAGGAAAGCAGATAGTTCTGACCTCGGATATTGCACCGTCAAAAATATCAAAGCTTCAGGACAGGATACTGACAAGGTTTTCAAACGGAGTTCAGGTAGATGTCACAGCCCCCGATTTTGAAACCAGAATGGCTATTATCAGGAAAAAAGCCGAGGCTCTTGACCTTGTGCTCTCAGACAGTGTGGTAAGAATAATAGCCGAGAAGATAAAAACTAATATCCGTCAGCTTGAAGGCACAGTCAATAAGATATGGGCTCTTACAAACTATACTAATGAGACTCCGTCCATTTCTATGGCGCAGAGGGTTATTAAAGAAATCATAATTGAAAATCACCCTGCTGAAATAACTGTTGACAGAGTACTTGAAGAGGTCGCACTTGCATTTGATGTTACTGCCGATGAGATCAAATCAAAGAGCAGAAAGGCTAATATATCACTTGCAAGAAAGGTTTCCATATACATACTTAAAGAACTGAAAGGGTTTACCTTTGTTCAGATCGGAAATATCCTTGATAAGAACCATTCGACTATGACTATCCATTATCAGGACATAGCCGACAGCTTTGAGACTAATAAGCAGTTTAAGGAAACTGTTGATGACATCATCAAAAATCTGAAGGACAATTGATTGGACTTTTTCAACATTTTCAACAGACTTTTCAACTTTTTCAGATCGCCAAGACCACGGAAAGCATAAGTTTGACAGACTTTTGTGAATAAAAGCGGAAAAACTTTCAAAGGTTTTGTTAAAAGAATTTCCATGAAAATTTCTCTTTCAACAAATTTCTGTGATTTTCTCAACAATCAACCAAGAAGTTTTCAAACATTCAACACCTGAAAAAGTTTTTGAAATGCTTTTGAAAAAATGTTGAAAAACAGCTTAAAAAAAAATCACGCATAACAGGGGCTTTGAAACAGTTTTTAACAGATTCAACATACCCTACTAATAATACTAATAATAAATAGATATTATTGTTATTCATAAGAGAAAAAAATTCGGGTGATGGTTAATTATTAACTTTTCCCGATGTTTAAATATGATGTTGTTTATTTGAGTTTAATTTTGAGTTTGTTATAGAAAGACCGGTGTTATTATGAAGTTTATATGCTTAAAGAATTCGATTATTGAAGCTATTACAAATGTTTCAAAGGCAGTTTCGGACAGAACGAATATACCTTCTCTTGAGGGTATCAGGTTTAAGCTTGAGGATTCGGTGCTGGAGCTTACAGGCTATGATCTGGAGCTCGGTATCAGAACCAGTATTGCTGTCAGAAGTGAGGATAAGGGACTTTTTGTTGCAAATGCAAAGCTGCTTCTTGATATTGTAAGAAGAATGGAAGAGGACGATATCTTTATTGAGGTGCTCGATAACTTACAGATCAATATTTCAAGCGGTAAGGCTCATACATCTATTTTCGGAACCTCTGCAAGTGACTTTCCCGAGCTTCCTGCTAAAGATGATGAAACCGCACTTGTTATCTCGCAGCCTGTTCTGAAAGATATGATTATTCAGACAAGGTTTGCAGTCGCTAAGACAGATATTAAGCCTATACTCAAGGGAGAGCTTTTCAACATTGAAAACGGTGTGCTTGATCTTGTTGCTATAGACGGCTACAGGCTCGCTATCAGATATGAGGCTGTGAAGAGCACCGAAAATATTAAGTTCGTAGTACCGTCAAAGACGCTTAATGATATAGTTTCTATTCTTGATGATAATGAAGATGATACTGTAAGCATCTATCTGTCGAAAAAGCATATTATATTTGAGATAAACGGCTATATGGTTTATTCAAGGCTTTTAGAGGGTGACTTCCATCCGTATAAGTCATCACTTCCGAAAACTCATAATACAGAAGTCATCGTTGACAGAAAAGAGCTTATAAATATTCTTGAAAGGTCAATGATACTTATAAATGAGAGAACCCCTTCGCCGATAAGATGCTATTTTGAGGATAATATGCTCAGAATTAACTGCTCTACAGCAGTTGGTAAGCACAGCGACGAAATGGAGGTTGACCTCTCGGGTGAGAAGATAGAGATAGGTTTCAAGTGCCAGTATCTGCTCGATCCGCTGAAGGTTATCAAGGAGGATAAGGTTAAGCTTCAGATGGGCGGAAGCCTGCTCCCGATGAAGATAATTCCTGTTGAAGGCGAGAGCTATACCTTCCTTGTACTGCCTGTAAGACTGCCAAAGGAATAAGCTATGGATTATAAAAAAGTTGAGGTCACTATAAAGACCGAATTTATAAAGCTTGATTCTCTGCTGAAATATGCAGGTCTCTGCGAAACGGGCGGTATAGCCAAGGAGATAATCGCTGAGGAGAGAATAAAAGTAAACGGTGAGCTCTGCACTATGAGGGGTAAGAAAATAAGACCGGGTGACAGAGTTCAGATCGACGAGATAAAGTCGGAGATAGTTGTTAAGTAATGTTTATAACTCATATAAAGACCGACGGCTTTAAAAATCTGAAGCAGGTCGATATAGAGACTGATAAGAAGCTGAATATCCTCTGCGGAAAAAATGCTCAGGGAAAGACAAATCTGATAGAGGCTTTATGGCTCTGCAGCGGTGTAAGGTCTTTCAGGAGTACTAAAGATAAACGCATGATAGGTATTGACTGTGATATGATGTTCATAGATGTAAGCTTTCAGGACAGTGTAAGACAGCAGGATATTCACTACGCTATGATGAAGAGTAATCTCAAAGAGAAGAATGTAACACTCAACGGTGTGAAGCTTAAAGCTCCGTCAAAGCTGTTCGGAAGCCTTAACTGTGTGGTGTTTACTCCCGAGGATCTGGAGCTTTCAAAGGGCTCTCCCGATAATAGAAGGCGCTTTCTTGACTTATCTGTAGCACAGATAAAAAATTCATACAGTCCGCTGATAGATAAGTATGAGACTATAATAGATCAGAGAAATACTCTTCTTAAAAATATAGCCTATGGCAGGTCTGACAGGGCTGAGCTTGATATATGGGATATACAGCTTGCTAAGCTCGGAGCTTATATATCCGTGCTTAGATATAACTATACGAAAAAACTTAATATTTTTGCGTCAAGACTTTATAATGAGATTTCAGACGGCAATGAAAGGCTTGAGCTTTTCTACAGCTCAACTGTTTACAGTAACCTTGACGGAAGGACAGACTATAACGGTGAGCTGTATGAAGAATACTACAGAGTTTTGCAGGATAATCTGGAAGATGATATCCGCATGGGATTTACCCAGAGGGGAATCCACAGAGATGATCTCGGCGGTAAGATAAACGGGCTTTTTGTGAGAGATTTTGCATCTCAGGGACAGCACCGTTCAATAGCACTGGTAATGAAGCTTGCTCAGGCATATATCCTCTCTGAGGAGATAGATGACAGCCCATGCATATTGCTTGATGATGTGCTCTCGGAGCTTGACCCTTCAAGACAAAGCTTTGTAGTTTCAAAAATACATGATATGCAGGTGTTTATAACCTGCTGTGACAGGAACTTCCCGTTTGAGCTGAACAGCGGAAAGCTATTCATAGTTGAAAACGGAAGAATAAGAGAGGAGAAGAAATAATGCTTCTTCATCTTGGAAATGATTATGCGGTAAATTCAAAAAGCATAGTCGGGATATTTGATATTGAGAACAGCTCGGTTTCGAGAGATACAAGGGATTTTCTGAATGCTGCCGCAAAATCCGACAGAGTGGTAAGCTGCAGCTATGAGATGCCTAAAAGCTTTATTCTCTGTGATAATGGCAGAGTGTATATCTCTCAGCTATCCTGTGCAACACTTCTCAAAAGATTTAACAGGTAATATTCCGCATTGGTGCGGTCAGACAGATAAAATGTTTGGAACAGTGTACTGTTTCTGACAAGGAGGTCAATATGGAAAAAAACAATGAGATCGAGATTGAAAACACCGAACAGATCTCAGCAATCGACAAGGACAATAACTATGACGAAAACCAGATACAGGTCCTTGAAGGTCTTGAAGCGGTAAGAAAGAGACCCGGTATGTATATCGGCTCTACAGGGCCGAAGGGACTGCATCACCTGGTTTATGAGATCGTTGATAACGCTATCGACGAGGCTCTTGCAGGATACTGCACGCTTATAAATGTGGAGCTGCTGCCCGGAAATATAGTAAGAGTTACCGATAACGGACGTGGTATCCCGACAGGTATACACCCGAAGGAGAAGATTTCTGCGGCTACAGTTGTTTATACTATTCTCCACGCAGGCGGAAAATTCGGCGGCGGCGGATATAAGGTAGCAGGCGGTCTTCACGGAGTTGGTGCATCTGTTGTAAATGCACTGTCGGAATACCTTGAGCTGACTGTTTATGACGGTGAGCACGTTCACTTCCAGCGCTTTGACAGAGGTAATTACAGCGAGCCTCTCAAAGTTATCGGAGATACCGATAAAACAGGTACATCAGTTCTCTTTAAGCCCGATCCCGAGGTCTTCCTCGAAACTACCGAGTTTGACTATGAGGTGCTGTTAAAGAGACTCAGAGAGCAGGCATTCCTCAATGCAGGTATTAAAATCATTTTTGAGGATAAGCGTGATGAGAATAACCCTGTAAGTGAAACCCTCCACTACGAGGGCGGTATCAGACAGTTTGTAGAGCATATCCACAAGACAAGGGGTGTTGAGCCGCTGTCCGATGAGGTCATCTATGTAAACGGCATGGAGGGCGATACCTTCGCAGAGATTGCTTTGCAGTATAACGATACCTATAATGATCTTATTCTGTCCTTTGCAAATAATATCCATACTCCCGACGGCGGTACTCATGAGACAGGCTTCAAAAATGCTCTTACAAAAGTAATAAACAGCTACGGCAAGAAGTTCGGCTACCTTAAAGATGAAGAAAAGCTCATGGGTGATGATGTCCGTGAGGGTCTGACAGCGATAGTATCTGTCAAGCTTACTAACTGTGAGTTTGAGGGTCAGACTAAAGGACGTCTCGGAAACCCCGAGGTCAGACCCTTTGTTGATAAGCTCGTTACCGAGAAGCTTATGAACTATTTTGAGGAAAATCCTACAGTAGCTAAAACTATTTTTGATAAATCGGTTCAGGCTAAAAAAGCAAGAGAGGCCGCTAAAAAGGCAAGAGAGCTCACCAGAAGAAAAAGCGCTCTGGAATCCTCTTCCCTGCCGGGCAAGCTTGCTGACTGCTCCGAAAGAGATGCTGAGCTCACAGAGATCTACATCGTCGAGGGAGACTCTGCGGGAGGCTCTGCTAAGGAAGGCAGAGAAAGAAAATATCAGGCTATACTTCCTCTGTGGGGTAAGATGTTAAACGTCGAAAAAGCAAGAATAGACAAGGTATACGGAAATGAGAAGCTTATGCCTGTAGTAACAGCGCTGGGAACCTCTATCGGTGAGGATTTTGATATAACAAAGCTGAGATACGGAAAAGTTATCATCATGGCCGATGCCGATGTTGACGGCTCTCATATCAGAACACTGCTTCTGACCTTCTTCTTCCGCTTTATGAGACCTCTTATTGAGGAGGGTCACGTTTATCTTGCACAGCCGCCTCTTTTCAAGGTCGCAAGAGGAAAGCAGACAAGATATGCTTTCTCCGATGCCGAGAGAGATAAGTACATTGCTGAGCTTGGCGGAGATAACGGTCAGAAGGTAAACGTTCAGAGATACAAAGGTCTTGGTGAGATGGATCCTATCCAGCTCTGGGAGACAACTATGGACCCCGAGAGAAGAACTATGATAAAGGTATCTCTTGAAGATGCCGAAAAGGCTGACGAGATATTTACTATCCTTATGGGTGATAAGGTACAGCCCAGAAGAGAATTTATCGAGAAAAATGCCGAATACGCAAAGAATCTCGATGTATAAGTTAGGAGTTTCACTTGGAAGAGAATGAAAATATCGTCAATGAAATCACTGAGGAGGAGACTGCTCCCGAAAAGGAGCCGATAATCACTCTTGACTATGACGTAAAAAACGAGGAGGAGGACAGAGCATTTCTGCAGTTTCAGAAAAAGTATGTCTATCCTCACAATATCAAGGTAACGATCGCCTTCGGGATAGTTGCGGTGATATTCATTATATCAATTTTCCGCTATCCGAACGGCTACCTTAACTATGTGCTTGGGTTTATCTGCCTGTTTATGATAGCTCTGACCTGGTACAATACGGTGAGGATAAGAAAGTACCTTGTAAAGGCTCTTAAAGTGCTTGAGGACGATAAGTATCGCTTCACGCTCTATGATGACAGCTTCAGGATAGAGACTATAGAAACGGCAGACGAGCCCGAAGAAGATGCCGAGCCTATAAAACCGCTGACAGTTAAGTTTGACGAAACAGATGTCAGTGTGATAGAAACTGATGAGATGTTTATCCTCATAGTTAAAAAAGAAGCACTTTATGTTCTTGCGAAAAGGCTTATGGACAGCTCTCAGCAGGAAACCATAAAAACAAACCTTTACGAAAAATTGCAGGGTAATTACTTCTGCCCTGAGAAAAAGGAGTTGTAATAATTGATCGATCATAATATTATTGAATCTGATGTTGAAAAGATAATGAAAGAATCTTTTATTCAATATTCGATGGCAGTAATAGTTTCGAGAGCTTTGCCTGATGTAAGAGACGGTCTGAAGCCTGTTCACAGAAGAATACTTTATACTATGTATGAAAACGGCCTTACCCCCGATCAGCAGTACCGTAAGTGCGCTGATACGGTAGGTTCGGTGCTGGGTAAGTATCACCCTCACGGTGACGCTTCCGTTTATGATGCACTGGTAAGACTTGCTCAGAGCTTCTCTATGAGGTACCCCCTTGTAGACGGTCACGGAAACTTCGGCTCTGTAGACGGAGACCCTCCGGCTGCTTACCGTTATACTGAGGCTAAAATGGCAAAAATGTCGGTGAATATGCTCACCGATATAAATAAAAAGACTGTAGATTTCCAGCCGAACTACGATGACAGATTGCAGGAGCCGGTGGTTCTGCCGTCAAGGTTCCCGAACCTCCTTTGCAACGGCTCGGTAGGTATTGCTGTAGGTATGGCTACAAATATCCCTCCGCATAACCTGCACGAGGTCATCGAGGGTATGAAGACAGTTATGAAAAACCCCGACTGCACACTCGATGAGCTTATGGAGAGCATTCAGGGACCTGACTTCCCGACAGGCGGTATCATCATGGGAAGAGCAGGCATAAGGGCTGCTTACGGCACAGGAAGAGGTAAGATAACGCTGCGCTCCAAGACCTCAATAGAAGAGATCAAGGGAAGAAACTGCATCATCGTTACCGAGATACCATATATGGTAAATAAGGCAAGGCTCTGCGTTGCTATCGCCGACCTTGTTAAAGAAAAGAGAATAGAGGGTATCCATGACCTGCGTGATGAAACAGGCAAGGACGGAATGAGAATAGTTATTGAGCTCAAAAAGGATGCAAATCCCGAGCTTGTGCTCAATAAGCTGTTCAGCTATACCCAGCTGCAGGACACTGTCGGCGTTATTATGCTGGCACTTGTAAACGGCGTTCCGAAGATACTTACTCTGAAAGAAATGCTCGAGCAGTACATCGACTTTCAGGTAGATGTTATCGAGAGAAGAACAAGGTTTGACCTTAAAAAGGCTAAAGAGCGTGAGCATATTCTGCAGGGACTTGTTATCGCACTTGATAATATCGACGAGGTAATTGAGATAATGAAAACCTCGAAGAACGTTCCCGAGGCTAAGGAGAGACTTTGCAGCCGCTTTGGTCTGACAGATATTCAGGCTGACCACATTGCACAGATGACACTGGGCAGACTGACAGGTCTTGAAAGACAGAAGATCATTGACGAACTGGCTGAGATACAGCTCAAGGTTGCCGATCTTGAGGATATACTTGCAAATCATCAGAGAGTGCTTGATATTATCATCGAAGAGGTTGAGGCTATTCAGGATAAGTTCGGCGACAAGAGAAGAACTGCTATAGAGAACGTAAGCGGTGAACTTGATATAGAAGACCTTATCCCTGTTGAAGAAAATGTAGTTACCTATACCAATGCAGGCTACATCAAGAGAATGCCTGTTTCCGAGTACAAGGCTCAGAAGAGAGGCGGCAAGGGCATCACAGGTATGAAGCAGCGTGAAGATGACTTCATAGATGAGCTTCAGATCTGCTCTTCACATGATGAGATACTGTTTATTTCAAACAAGGGCATTATGTATAAGCTCAAGTGCTATGAGCTCCCCGAGGGATCGAGAACATCACGAGGAACCAATATAGTAAATCTCTTACAGCTTAACGAGGGCGAGAAGATAGCCGCTATGATTAAGACTGAAGACTTTGCCGAGGGCAAGTTCATTGTAATGGCTACTAAGAACGGCAAGATAAAGAGGACACCTCTTAATGCTTACAAGAATGTAAGAAAGCATGGTCTTATTGCTATAGGACTTGACGAGGGCGACGAGATAGCAGGCGTCAGAATGACCTACGGTGACAATGAGCTTATCATAGCAACTCATGACGGTAACGCTATCCGCATCAAGGAAACTGACGCAAGGCTTATGTCGAGAACTGCTCACGGCGTAAGGGCTATAAGGCTCAGCAAGGGTGACTATGTGGTTTCAATGGCAAGAGTTCGTGAGGGTGCAAGCGTTCTGACAGTTTCGGAGCACGGTCTCGGAAGGCGAGTTGACCTTGAAAACTACCGTATCCAGAAGAGAGGCGGTAAAGGTCTTACAAACTATAGGAACGGTGATGTATGCGGTATTAAGGTCGTTGATGATGAAGACGATATTGTAATGATTTCATCTGACGGTATTGTAATCAGGATCAGGGCTTGTGACATCAGCATGATGGGACGTTACTCCAAGGGAGTAAGGCTTATGAGAGTTGCAGATGATGTCAAGGTAGTGGCATTCACAAGAACCGAGCATGACGATGAAGCAGAGACCGAAGAGGTTGAGCAGGCATCGCAGGAAGAGATAGAGGCATCGAACGTAGGAACAGACCCTATCGACACAGAAAATGCATCTGATGATGAAGACTAATCTATAAAAAAGTCCACACCGCAAGGTGTGGACTTTGCTTGTTGCAAAAGTTCTTTTAAAAGGGGTCTGGGGCGATAGCCCCAGTGGGGCAAATGGGGCGAAGCCCCATCTCCCCTCACTCCAGC
>CAMMYU010000141.1:0-24143 GCA_946528545.1 uncultured Ruminococcus sp. | reverse complement strand
GTCAAGAAAAGCATTAAGCAAAATTACGTCGCGTATTAGCCGTGCGGCGAGCACCGCGGAGATAGATAGTGCGAAGCTAGGCCTCGTCAGGTCTGTACATTCGTCCAGACAGCCTCGGCTTGTTGGGGGAGAAAGGGGCTTCGCCCCATTTGCCCCACCGGGGCTATCGCCCCAGACCCCTTTTAAAAGAACTTTTGCAACAAGCAGAGCCCGTGTCTTTTGTGACACGGGCTCTGATTTATTATTACAGCTGTTTACCAGAGCTTCTTATAGTTTATCAGATGCTTCTTGATACCGGAAATATCATTCACATCGACCTTATTGCTCTTGTCAACATCAGCACAGATCTGTTCATAGGCTGTGAGGGTCTTATACTTGATAAGATGCTGCTTAACGCGTGAAATATCGGTTGTAGTGACCTTTCCGTCACCGTCAACATCGCCGTAAAGCTGGAGTGTTACCTTCGGGTCAGCAGTGAGGTTTCCGTTCTTTACAGTAACGCTGTAGGTTCTCTCTCCGAAGTTTGCAGCACCTACCGTCAGTGTATAGTTACCGTCAGCAAGGCCGTCGGGAACCGTGAAGGTCTTATTGGTCGAGGTAACAGTCTTGGTAGAAGAGCCTGCAAATCTCAGGGAAACCGAGCTGTTAGCATACTTGGAGCTTTCGCCCGTTGCCGCAGTTTTAAGGGTTATAGAATAGCTTGTCTTTGAGACAGGGTTGGTATAGTTATCCTTATAGCTTGTGCCGCAGACTGTGCAGGTATGAAGCGTATAGCCCTGAGATGTTGCTGTAGGTGCAACTACAGTTGTCTTATAGCTGTGAGTAGTCAGCTTTGCTATCGTCTGAGTTTCTTCCTTGCCGCAGACAGTACACTTCCTTGTCTGAGAGCCTTCCTCCTTGCAGGTAGCAGCCTTTGTTACTTTCCATGCGCCGTAGGTATGGATACCTGTTGCCTTTATTGTCTGTGTCTGAACCTTTTTGCAGACAGAGCAGGTTCTTTGCTGTAAGCCTTCGGCTACGCAGGTAGGATTACTGGTTACTGTCCAGCCGCCGTAGGTATGATTTCCTGTTGCATATAAAACCTGAGTCTGTACATCTCCGCAGCCCGAGCAGGTTCTCTGCTGAGAGCCGTCAGCACCGCAGGTAGCAGCCTTTATTACCGTCCAGCCGCCGTAGGTATGAGTATGAGCAGCGCCGCCCTCAAGCAAGCTGACAGTTATACCGTTCTTTGCCGCATACTGATACGGGGTTGTATTCTCGTAGCAGAAGAGGGTAAAGGCAGAGTCTTTGGAAGCAGTACTATAGAAGCCGAGACAATGATCACCAAGCTGTACACTTGAGGACTTCAGGGTCACAGAATCTATTCTGGTGTCACCGAGGAATGCTTCTTTTCCTATAGACACGATACCGTCAGGTATAGTTACTGATTTTATACCTGTAAGCTCTGCCATAGTATTCTGTCCGACGCAGTTTGCAAAAGCCCTGTCGCCGATCACACTGAGAGTTGAAGGCAGAGAAACCGTAGTCAGATTCTTACAGCCGTTAAAGCAGTCATCGGAAATATACTTCAAGCCTTCAGGGAAGGTCACAGAAGAAAGGCCTGTCTCTCCGCTGAACAGAGTTGCAATTCCTGTTACACCCGAGGGTATATCAAAGCTTGATACCGAGCTGTCTGTCTCAAGGAGCCAGCCATTATATATCTTATTTGCTGCACTTCCGAGGCTTGACATAATACCTGTTCCCGTAAACGCCTCATATCCGATGCTTACAAGGCTGCCCGGGAAATTGAATGATTTAAGGGATTTATCATTTTCAAATGCCTGCTTGCCGATCTTTTTAAGTCTTTCGGACACTGTTACTGTTTTCAGTGAAACGCAGTTTGAGAAAGCATAGTCAGGAATTTCGGAAATCTTTGAAGCATCTACCGAAGCAAGTGACGAACAGCCGTAAAAAGCAGCCTCACCTATTGATTCAATATCTCCCGAAAATGTAATGCTGCTTATTCCCGAGCAGGTATTGAACGCATATTTACAAATGTACTTTACACCCGACGGTATAGTCAGGCTGGTAATAGCAGTGCAGTTTTTGAATGCATTATATGCAATTCCTACCGTTCCGGACTTAAAGTTTACAGAAGTAATACCTGTATCAGCCTTAATAACCCAATTATCCGCATAGCTGATTCCGTTTACAGAATTATTTATAAGCGCAGTATTTCCGAATGAATTAGTACACATATAAGTGACAGATGAAGGTATTGATATCGAACTGAGATTCTTCATATTATAGAATGCTCTGTCATTGATCACAGTAACACTGTCAGGGACAGTAACGCTTGTTACAGTATCGGAGTTGGAAGAAACAATAGCATTTATACCGCCGCCGATCTGAGTTACAGTTTTACCGTCGATCGTTGACGGAATAACAATATTTGATGTTGCATTATTTATTTTTGTCAGCTTGACCGTTCCGTCACTTAATGCTGTATAGCTATAAGCTCCGTCAGCCGAATTTACAGCCTCAACCACAGTGACGCTGTTTGGCAGAAGCGTATCAAACGCCTCAGGAACTACGCCCGCACCTGCAATAGTCATCGTCAGCGCTATGACACAGGCTGCTATCCTTTTTTTCTTCATACTGATCCCTCCGTAATAATTTCAGGCTGCACCTTAACAGCCTACATAAAGTTATTATATCACATCATATAAAAATTGTCAACAAATTTACATAATTTTGCACGAGGAAATCTTCACAAAAAAGAGAAAGAACGCCGAAGCGTTCTTCCCCTTTGTGCTATTTTTATTTGGATAGATAATTGGCAAAATTACTTCTGCTTCTTCTTGATGATCGCGAGTGCTGCGATTACAGCGATGCCTGCAGCCATTGTACCTGCTGCTGCACCTGTTGACGGGTTGGTTGTACCTGCTGCAGCTGCTGCCTTACTTGAAGTATCAGCTGCCTTGCTTGTATCAGCCTTGCTGTCAGCCTTGCTGCTGTCATCAGCCTTGCTTTCGCTCGACTCTGCAGAGTCTACGCTTTCCTCAGAAGATACATCGGAAGAATCAACAATTGTGACCTCAGAAGAATCGTCCTGCTTACCTGTTGCAGGGATAACCTCTTCCTCGAAGTGCTCTTCATTTCTCTTGCAAACACGTCTCTTGAGGCCGTCCTCAGTTTCGGTAGCCTCCTTAACGATCTCCCACTCGCCCCAGTCATGTCCGCCGAACGAATCAAGAACAAGATCTGCTGCCTCTACCTCTTCACCGGGCTCACCGTCTTCGGTAACAGCATAGAGCTTACCGCATACAGTGCACTCATAGTGTGCTGCCACGCCGTCCTCTGTGCAGGTAGGTGCTGCTTCTTCAACGAGCTGGTAATCGTGCTCACCTGTAGGATCAATTGTCTTTGTCTCTCTGCTGAGCTCTTCATTGCAAACTGTGCAGTAAACTACATCATCGTAGCTGCCTGCCTGTCCGCAGGTTGCAGGAACTTCGTTCTCTATGACAGGAGAATCGGGTGTATGAGCAAGCTTCTCAATAGCGATCGGGTTAGAGATCACGTTCTTGCCCTCTGCATCCGAGAAGTCAAGTCCGCAGACTTTGCAGGTATAGAAAGCCTCATAGCCCTCTTCCTTGCAGGTAGCAGGCTTGCCGTCGTGCTTCTCAAGGATATGATTATTTGTCTTATCGATCTTTACAGGAGCTGTGATCTCCTTAGTGCCCTCTGCATCAGAATACATCTTTCCGCATTCCGAGCAAGTCCAGTAAGCCTCGGTACCCTCTTCAGCACAGGTTGCAGGTTTTTCTTCAGTCTTTACAAGTGTACCTGTGTGAGTTGTGCTCTTAGGAATAACAAGATCAGCTTCGTTTGTTACTACCTCTGTACCATCTGCGTCAAGGAACTTCTTGCCGCATTCGGAGCACTCATAATAAGCCTCTGAACCGGCAGCTGCACAAGTTGCATCAACCTTTTCATGAGTTGTCATTTTGTGTTCGCCTGTAGGCTCAGTATTTTTGGTTTCTCTTGAGAGCTCTGCTCCGCATACTGTGCAGTAAACTACCTCATCATAGCTTCCGCCTTTTTCGCAGGTTGCAGGAACAACGTTCTCCTGTACAGGAGTACCGGGTGTATGCTCTACTGTAGTCTTAGAAATTGTTACAGGAGCTGCGATCTCTTTAGTGCCCTCTGCATCAGAATACATCTTTCCGCATTCCGAGCAAGTCCAGTAAGCCTCAGTTCCGTCAGCCTTGCAGGTAGCAGGAACTGCCTCAGTCTTAGTAAGTGTACCTGTGTGAGTTGTGCTCACAGGGATAGTCTCAGGCTCAGTGATCTCGGTTGTGCCCTCTGCATCAGAGAACATCTTGCCGCAGTCTGCACAAGTCCAGTAAGCCTTTTTGCCTGCTTCCTTGCAGGTTGCAGGAACTTCATCGGTCTTAACAAGGGTATGCTTGAAGAGTACATTAACCTTAGTTGTAGCCTGTACGCCTTCTTTAGCGGCCTTTGAAATGATGTTTGCTACGCCCTTTGAAACAGGTGTAATGTTTCCCTTAGAGTCAACAGTTGCAACAGCAGGGTTGTCGCTCTCGTAGGTAACGGTCTGGTCTGCTGCATCAGGATCAACTGTAGCACTGATCACGCCATTATCCTTACAGCCGTCGATAGTGAGCTCAGCAGGTGCTGTTACCGACTCGGGATCGGGCTTAGCTTCTTCTTCTACTGTGATCTCTGCTGTACCGGCATCGGTAAGTACAGGTGTAACAGGCGCATTAACACCATCTGATGTAATAAGCAGTACTGCTGCTTCTTCAATTGTATCATCAAATGATACCGAATAGTCGCCTGAAGCTGCATCATCTCTTACCTTGACCTTGAAAGAAATAATGTCCTGCTTTTCTAACGGCAGATCGGCAACGTCCTTCTGAAGACCCGAGGTAACTCCTGCTCCGTTGAAGAAAAATCCTCTGAAGCAGCTCTTTTCGCCGTCAAGATACTTCTGGAGGTCTGCCTCATCTTCTGCGATCTTGTACTCAGACCATGGATCCCATTCCCAAGCAAGACCTTCTTCATCATCTGCCCAGACGTCCTTAGCGTCACCCAGAAGAGTGAAGCCCTGATTCTTACCCTTGGCAGCCTGGAACTGAAGTTCTTCAGGGAAATCAAAGCCAAGGAACAGTCCGTTGAAATATCCATCACCGCTTAACTCTATAGCAAGCGTATATGTAATGACATCTCCCGGCTGAACTGTTGTCTTATCAGCAGTAAGATAAAGCTTTACAGAAGGCGCATCAGCCGATGCTGTGATAACCGGCACTGAACTTGCCGCCATAGAAATAGCGAGCAATGCGCTTAAAGCCTTTTTCATATAACTTTCTCCTTCTCTAAAATTTTTGATCTGTCCACGGCCCTAAGCACAGACGAGCCGCTAACATACCATTGTCATTATATCATAGCTGAACTTTTTTGTCAACAGATTATAAAAAGTTTTTTATGGCAATTTTAACAAAAATACAGCCCTTTTTTTGCCCTTACAGCCTGACATTTCATACAGCCACAATATATAGTATGCAAGGATATTCGCTTTCGCAAATCAGTCCAGACCTATCAATATTCTCTTTATTTTTACAATATCATAAATATCTATCTTTGAGTCACCGTTGGCATCTGCCTTTTTTATGGTTTTTCCGCTGATATTAGCGTAGCGCAGCAGTACTTTTTTCAGGAGCACAATGTCAAGCATATCAACTTTACCGTCATTGTTTGCATCGCCCTTCAAAAAGGTGCCCGTAGGAAAGAACGCATTCTGCCCCGCATTTTTCTGTGCTGCACTGCCGGGTTCACCCTCTATTGCCACACCGTACCATGAATTAGGATTCTCTATCGCACGCCAGCCTATCTCGGTAACGCTTGCAGGGATATAAATATAACTAAGCCCCGAATCCTTAAAAGCATAATCACCGATCTTCTGCATACCGTCTGGCAGTCTCAGTTCCTTGAGGGCTGTACATTCTTCAAATGCAGCCTTGCCTATTTCCTTTGTGCCCTCATGGAGGGTGACCTCCGAAAGAGCTGTGCAGTTCTTAAAAGCACTTTCTCCGATGACCTCGACATTACCGGGAACATCAACACTTGTCACAGCGGTACAGCCGAAGAACGCACCCTTTCCCAGCTCTTCAACGCCCTTGCCGATCTCTATTTTTGTTGCCTTATCACAGTATGCAAAGCTGAACTCTCCCAGCTCGCTTACGCTGTCGGGTATAACTATGCTTTCAAGAGCTGTTTTACTAAAAGCACAGCTCCCGATCTTTTCAAGCTCCGCAGGCAGAACGACCGTTTCAAGCTCTGTACACTCTTCACACATATGGCCGTTTATCTGTATCATAGTATCGGGGAAGGAGATAGACTTAAGCGACGAATTATATGCAAAAGCACTGTCGCACACATAGGTAAGCTTTGTTCCCGAAAGGTCAGCGTTTTTAATGTTCGTTCTTGCAAAAGCAGCTATTCCGATATAATCAAGTGTGCTCGGGAACTTAACATAGGTAAGTGCCGACATACCTGTAAAGGCCTGCTCACAGATATAGGTCATACCCTCGGGCAGGTAAAGCTCTGTGATAGTATCATCTACCCATATTCCCCAGTAGTCCTTCTCGATGCTTGTGACCTTGTAGCCTCTTATCTCGGCAGGCACAGTGACCGCACCCGAGATATTCCTGAACTCAATAAGAGCAACAGTATCCGAGCCTGTAACCTTGAAAAACATTGTTCCGCTGTCATTCCAGAACGTATCTCCCACAGCGGCGCTTGCCGTGATAAAGCTATCCTTTACCGTTTCAACAACAGCAGGCGACGCAGCCGCACCAAGCACCAGCACCACAGCACAAACCGCACTGAGTATCCTCTTCTTCATTTTACCTTCCTCCTTACAGACTATTTATCCTCAAGCTTTTTAAGTGCTCTCATCTCGTTTCGGTCAACTCTGATGACTGCATCTTTAATAACAGTTACATCGTCCTTCCTGACAGTTACCACATTGTCGGACTGGTCTATCTTTACCTTTAGCTTTCCTGTCAGGAGATTTACCTCCTCAACTACACCCTTGCCCTCGGCACACTTGACTATAGCGCCTACCTTAGGTGTGTGCTTCAGAAGATCCTCATAGCTTTCCTGCTCGTATTTAAGGCAGCACATAAGCCTTCCGCAGGTGCCCGAGATCTTCGTCGGGTTGAGTGAAAGCCCCTGCTCCTTAGCCATTTTTATAGACACAGGCTGGAACTCTCCCAGAAACCTCGAACAGCAGAACGGCTGTCCGCAGATACCAAGTCCGCCGAGCATTTTAGCCTCATCTCTTACTCCTATCTGACGGAGCTCTATCCTTGTTCTGAAAACCGAAGCCAGATCCTTTACAAGCTCTCTGAAATCCACCCTGTTCTCTGCCGTGAAGTAAAACAGGAGCTTGTTGTTATCGAAGGTACACTCGCAGTCTATAAGGTTCATATTCAGCTTGTGAGCCTTTATCTTCTGCTCACATATATCGAATGCGTCCTTCTCCTTCTGTCTGTTCTTTTCGATCGTTGCGAGGTCTTCCTCGGTGGCAGGCCTTATGATCTTCTTTATCGGGTTTGAGAACTTCTCCTCATCTATCTCCCTGTCAACGAGCACTACCTCTCCGCACTCTACACCTCTTGCGGTCTCAACTATTACCTTGTCGCCCTCATTCAATTTGAAGCGGGCGGGGTCAAAATAGTATATCTTTCCTACACTTTTGAAACGAACTCCGATGATTTTCAGCATAATACTCTCCTTAAAATATATTCTATATAAACGGGGTCTCCCCTGCTTTACGATTCCTTCTCCTCGCTCAGACTAAGTCTCTGAGCAGTTTTTCTTTCGGGCTTTGCTATGTCAGCCTCAAACCAGAAGGTCGAGCCCTTGCCCTCCTCGGACAGAACTCCGTAGGCATAGCCGTGAAGCTTCAGTATCTGCTGACAGATCGAAAGTCCCAGTCCTGTGCCTATTACATCACGCTTTACCTTTTCATCACGGTAGTAGCGGTCGAACACCTTCGGCAGAAGCTCCTTTGAGATTCCCCGTCCGTTGTCCTCGACCTCTATGCGCACTGTGTTTTCCTTGTTTATCTGGCGCACCCTTATAACCTTGTTCTCTCCGCTGTAGTTCACGGCGTTGTTAATAAAGTTGTAGATCACCTGATCGAGCTTGTCGGGGTCGGCAAATATCTTTCTGTCCTCATCGGGGATATACTGAATATCATAGCCGTCCTTCTCTATCAGCAGCTTGTACCTTGTCATGCAGTCCTCGATCTTTCCGACCACCGAGATCTCACGCCTTTTAAGCTCAATATTGCCCGATTCCAGCTTTGAGAGCTCCAGCAGGTTATTTACCAGCGCCGAGAGCCTGTCCGCCTCATCAATAATTATCTGAACGTGCTCATTGCGCTTTTCGGGATTGTCGCCCGAAAGGTCTCTTATCATTTCGGCATAAGCCTTTACCATTGTAAGCGGAGTTCTGAGGTCATGCGAGACATTTGCAATAAGGTCTTTTCTAAGGTCTGAGACCTTTCTTATCTCGTCCTTGGCATTGTTAAGCACCTTGGAGAGCTCCTCGATCTCAAGGTAGCCGGTACCGTTGAAGTCAACGCTGTAGTCGCCCTCACCGAACTGCTTTGCCGTATCGGTAATGTCTACGATAGGCTTCGACAGCCTTTTTGAAATAAAGATCGTGACAATAAACGCAAGTTCAAACAGTATTATCGTGATGTAGATAAGCTGCTCCCTGATAATGCTTACAGTCGCGTCTATCGGCTCAACGGAGCTTTCTATAAACAGGTATGCCTGCTCGTCTGCATCATCGGTGAAAACCTTTGTGCAGTAGAATATCTCACGGCTTTTGAAGTTCTCATTCCTGCTTATCTTTGTGACAGTACCTTGCTTGTCGCTTTCCACATCGTCTATCAGGTCAAAGAGATACCGTCCGTAGCCGTCACGAAGCTCCTTCGACAGGAAGGAGAAGTTACCCATGTTATTCTCATACACAAGCGGATTTGCCATTTCATCGGTAATGATAATACAGAGGTTGTTGTCAAAGGCAAGCATACGGTTGACATCGTCCTGCTTGTCGGTTCCGTAGGCATCTATGATGTCATTCGCTGCCTTGGTTATGTTTCTTATCTTTGCCGACTCATAGTACTTTTCAAGGAAGAAATACTGAAACAGCCAGATAAGCAGCAGTATCAGTATAGTGAACACCATAAAGTATATCCACACATAGGCTCTTATCCCCATGCGTGACTTTATCTCTGCGTGCTTCAGCCTGCGTTTTTCCTGTCTCTGACGTTTTTTCTCTTCCTTATCTGATCTTTTCAAACTTGTATCCCATTCCTCTCAGGGTTATGATAAGGTTTCTGTAGGGTCCTAAGCTGTTTCTGAGCATCTTTATGTGGGTATCAACTGTACGGTCATCGCCGTAAAAGTCAAAGCCCCATACCTCTTCGAGCAGCTTTTCTCTCGAAAGGGCGATGTTCATATTCTTAACCAGATAAAACAGCAGGTCATACTCCTTAGGAGTCATAGCTACTCTTTCGCCGTCAATTTTTACCTCACGGGCTGTGAAATTTATCTCAAGCCCCTTGTAGGTGATAACGTCCTCCTCGGGCTTTGATGCGTTAGCTCTTGCAAGCACTGCCTTTATACGAGCCATAAGCTCCTTCGGCGAGAAGGGCTTTACCACATAGTCGTCTACGCCGATCTCAAAGCCGAACAGCTTGTCATACTCCTCGCCCCTTGCAGAGAGCATAATAACAGGCACAGACTTTATCTTCTTTATCTCCTTGCAGGCGGAATAGCCGTCAAGCCTTGGCATCATGATGTCCATAACTATAATGTCAAAGTCCTCTGCCCTTACCTTTTCAACTGCGTCCATGCCGTCCTCAGCCTGAACTACGGTGTAGCCCTCAAACTCGGCATACTCCTTTATGATAGCCCTTATCTTGGCCTCATCGTCAACTACAAGTATCTTTGCCATAAAATTTAATTCCTTTCTTTATATACTATGGAAAAATTCATTTACTATATCGTGAAAGCCTGCCATTTCGTCATAGACTGCGTGGCCGTAGCCCTCAAAGATTTTAAGCTCACAGTGAAGCCCCTCTGAAAGCTCGGTGAAGCTATCCCTTGTGAATATCCTGTCCTCACTCCCTGCAAACACACAGGCAGGCGCTTTTATCTCTGCGAGCCTGTCTCTGAGGTTTACATCAGTCAGCGCTCCTGCAAGCATAGCAAAGCGCTCAAGCTCCTCTTCGCCGACTATCTTTGCCATACCGAGAATGCCTGCCTTGTTTGCCTCAAAAAACGAGGGTGTATATACATACTCTCCGAATGAGCTCACAAGGCTCTCCTTATCTCCTGCCTTAGCTGAGCTTACCCACGCTTTAACTGCACTCTCCGAGCTTTCCGACAGGCTGGCGGCTGTTGAGCAGAGGGCTAAGCTTCGGACGAGGTCGGGTCTTATAAGTGCCAGAAGCTGTGCTATTATTCCGCCCTGAGATACACCGATAATATCGGCATTCTGTATACCAAGCTCATCAAGCACTGCGGCTGTATCCTCTGCCATATCGGTAAGGGAGTACTTATCGGGGAGCTGTTTTCTCCTGTCAAGAAGGATCACATCTCTGTCCTGAGCGTAGCAGTCATAGGCCTTAGCGACCATTTCTGCGAAGGTCATAACGCTTATAAGGCTGAGCCCCGGGATAACAGCAAGGGGCTGTGCGCCCTCCTTCCCGAAGCGGAAATAATCGGTTTCAAAGCCGGTTGTTTTAACTGTCTGTATCATCAGCTTTTATCCTTTATTATAAACATCAGCACTGCAAAATAGTGGAAGATGCTTCCTGCTATTGTGAACAGGTGCCATATTGAATGAAAGTACCTTTTCTTCTTGTGAACGTAGAAAAATATACCTACCGTATAGAACAGTCCGCCTATCAGGATAAACCAGAGAGACAGTGCGTTCACCTTATCCAGCATTGGCTTTACAGCGAAGATTATCGCCCAGCCCATCAGGATATAGCACACTACAGAGGGTTTTCTGAACTTTTCGAGATTGATAGACGTAAACACGATCCCGACAACAGCCGCCGCCCATATTATCCCGAAGAGCACCCAGCCGAGAGCGCCTCTCAGCGGAACGAGAGTTATAGGCGTGTAGGTACCTGCTATCAGAAAGAAGATCGTATTATGGTCCATCACCCTGAAAAACTTTTTCGCTCTTGGGTTTGTGATAGCGTGATATAGGGTAGACATTGTATATAGTATTATAAGCGACGCTCCGAAAAGAGAGCAGCTTACAACTCCCCATGCATTCGAGTAGATCGCCGCACAAACTATGAGTACGACCGTACCTGCAATGGACAGTCCTCCGCCTATTCCGTGAGTAACGGAATTAAATATCTCCTCACCGAGGGTATACCGTTTGTTTATTGCAGTCTGAGTCATTAACAGCGCTCCCTTCATAGCTTTCGCATAGTTATACATTATAATTTTAACACTTTTTTACCAATGTGTCAAGATGGGCAGGGGTGCTCGCCGCACGGCTAATACGCGACGTAATTTTGCTTAAAGCTTTTCTTGCCTTGAACGCGGAGCGAAATAGTGCAGGGTTTTCCCTGCGTGTGATGTGTGATGTGTGATATTACATTTTTTCAAACTGTAGGGTTGCACAAAGAATTGTGTTGAAAATTAGCGAGATTGTACTGTGGTGTTAGGGCAGATTGTGCAAACTTAGCCCTCCGGCGTTGTTCGTCGGCTTCGCTCCTCACCGCCTTCGGGCGGTGGGGGAGAAGGGGCTTCGCCCCTTTGCCCCACAGGGGCTAGCGCCCCTGACCCCTTTTATTTGTGTGATGTGTGATGTGTGATATAATGATTTTTCAAACTGTAGGGTTGCACAAAAATCTCTGTTGAAAATTGTGCAAACAGCAAGGAAAACCCTGCACCGCCACGCGTCGTACTTCTGCTTTGGCTTCTCTTGCCTTGAACGCGGAACGAAATAGTGCAGGATTAAATAAAATATAGGCTTTGTGGCAGTACATCGGGACTGGGGCGTAGCCCCAGTGGGTACATAGGGCGAAGCCCTATCCCCCTAATCCAGCCGAGGCTGTCTGGACGTAATGTCCAGACCTGACGAGGCTAATCTCCGCACTATCTATGCAATAGCATAGCAAATTCAACAAATCCACACCAGAATTTTTGTGCAACCCTACAGTTTGAAAAAATGAAATATCACAGCAGGGAAAACCCTGCACCACCACGCGCCGTACTTTTGCTTTGACTTCACAGACCTTGAACGCGGAAATAGTTAGTGCAGTATCAACAAAAACAAACTTTCTGTTTTGTGCAACCCTACAGTTTGAAAAAAATGAAATATCACACATCACACATCACACGACAGGGAAAACCCTGCACTGCCACGCGCCGTACCTTTGCTTTGGCTTCACAGACCTTGAACGCGGAGCAAGATAGTGCAGAATCAACAAAAACAAGTTTTCTGTTTTGTGCAACCCTACAGTTTGAAAAATCATAATATCACACATCACACATCACACGCAGCAAAAAGCCCACCTCGTTACCGAAGTGGGCTTAATTCATGCCTTTGAAAGCGAATATTTCTGTGCGTATTCCTCGATCTTTTCCTCGTAGCTCTTAGGGCCGTTCTTGTGAAGCTGTTCAAGGTACTCATGCTTTTTGAGCGCCGCATACTGCTTCTTGACCGAGAGCAGATACACTGCTATGTTCGAGCAGTGATCCGATATCCTCTCAACATTTGTGAGTATATCAAGGAAGTATACTCCGATATCAACCTTGCAGATACCTTTCTTAGCACGGTCAATATGTATGGATTTGAGCTCCTCTACCAGCCTGTCTACTACCTCTTCAAGCGGCTCAACCTCGATGATCTCGTTTATATCCATTGTTCTTGTCGCATCAATTGCAAGCGAAATTATCTCGGTGATCGCATCAAAGGTTATTTTAAGCTCCTTGATAGCCTCGTCGGAGAAGGCAGCCTCCTGCTCATAAAGCGCCTCGGCTGTTTCAAGGATATTCATTGTATAGTCTCCTATGCGCTCAAACTCGGAGATAAGGTGGAAGTACGCTGTAACCTCTCTCGACTCGTCCTCGTTGAGTCCGCAGTCATTGAGCTTTATAAGGTACTGTCCCACTCTGTCCTCAAGCCTGTCGATAGTCTCCTCACGCTCTCTGATTTTCTCGGCAACCTTTGCATCGAACTTTTCAAACAGCGGTCTTACAGCGTTGAAGTTCTTCTGAGCCTTTACACCCATCTGAACAACAGCCTCTCTTGTCTGCGAGATAGCAACGTTCGGAGTAACAAGAAATCTCTCGTCAAGCGGGTCTTCTGAAAGCTCCTCCTCATCATCGCCGGGCTTGTCCCTGACTGTCAGGCAAGCAAGCTTTTCAAGCACTCCTGCAAACGGAATGAAGATAGCCGTTACGATAATATTAAACAGCGTGTGGAAGTTTGCTATATCTCCTGTGGTGAAGTCCTTTGTCCAGAACGACCAGCCGACAATTCCCTGATAAGCATATATCGCTATAAGGAAGATTATAGTTCCTATCAGGTTGAAGTAAAAATGCAGAAGCGATGCTCTCTTTGCGTTCTTTGATGAGCTCAGCGAGGACAGCATAGGTGTTACGCAGGTACCGATATTAGTACCCATAATAATCGGGAATGCCGATGCAAACACGATAGCACCCGAGCCTGAAATAGCCTGAAGTATTCCGACTGCGGCAGCTGAGCTCTGTGTACATACTGTAACAAGAGCACCTGCAAGTATACCGAGAAGCGGATTCTGGAGAACCTCAAATATCTTCTTGAAAATATCAAGCTCAGCCATTGGCTCAACGGCAGCTCTCATCGTAGTCATACCTGTGAACAGAATAGACACGCCCATAAGTATCTCGCCGATGTTCTTCTTTCTTATCCTCTTTGAGAACATAATGAGGATAATACCGCCGATAGCGAGCATAGCCGCTAAATTAGTCGGCTTTATGAAGTTGATGAAGAAGCTGTCTCCACCGTCAAGGTTTGTAAGCCTGAGTATCTGGGCTGTCATCGTAGTTCCGATGTTTGCACCCATGATTATGCCGACTGCACCTCTGAGCTTTAATATGCCTGCATTAACAAGTCCGATAACTATTACGGTGGTAGCAGTTGATGACTGCACTGCCGCTGTTACCACAGCTCCGAAGAAAATGCTCGTGAAGATATTTCCTGACATTTTAGCGAGCACCTTTTCCATAAGTCCGCCCGAAGCCTTTTCAAGGCCTGCGCTCAGCGTATTCATACCGAACATAAAGAATGCCAGTCCGCCTATCGCTGCGATTATATTGAAAACACTCAAATCAAATCTTTCCTTTCAGTTGGGTGTATTGTATCTTATCCTTCACACTCTGCATATAATTCATACTCTACAGAATAAAACAAGCCAAAGCCGAAGCGAAAAAGCCGCCCGGCTCTGACCTTATGTACTACTTTTTAGAAGCAACAACAAGTCTGTTCATAGCACGCCTGAGCTTCTGCTCTGCACGCTCGAACTCCTTCTGACTTTCGTGCTCTTTGATTTTTCTCTCCGCCAGCTCCTTAGCCTTCTGAGCTCTTACAACGTCAATATCCTCAGCCCATTCAACGGCCTGAGTTACTATCGTCACTGTATTAGCGGCTACCCTTATCAGTCCGCTTGAAACAGCCGCAGTTCTCTCATTACCCTCCTGCTTTATTTTAAGCGGAGATGAAACTATATTTGCAACATAGGGCACATGGTTTGCCATGATACCTATATCTCCTGCGGCGGTCTTTAAGGTGACAAGCTCTGCCTTGCCCTCATAAAAGAGCTTTTCGGGAGTGATTATTTTCAGATCGAAACTATTCATAGCTTAAATCCTTTTTATCGTATATTATCAGTTATTTGAAGCCTTTGCCTTCTCTACTGCCTCTTCTATTGTTCCCACAAACAGGAATGCAGACTCGGGCAGATCGTCATGCTTGCCCTCGATGATCTCCTTAAAGCCTCTGATAGTCTCCTTTACGGGCACATACTTGCCCTTCATGCCTGTGAACTGCTCTGCAACGGAGAACGGCTGTGAGAGGAAACGCTGTATCTTTCTTGCTCTCGATACTGTGAGCTTATCCTCATCGGAGAGCTCATCCATACCCATGATAGCAATAATATCCTGAAGCTCTACATATCTCTGCAGAATAGACTGCACCTTTCTTGCTACCTGATAGTGCTCATTGCCGACTATCTCGGGGGTAAGTATTCTTGATGATGACTCCAGAGGGTCAACGGCAGGATATATACCGAGCGAGGAAATGCTTCTTGAAAGAACTGTAGTTGCATCAAGGTGAGCGAATGTAGTTGCAGGAGCAGGGTCGGTAAGGTCATCGGCAGGTACATAAACAGCCTGTACCGATGTGATAGAGCCCTTTGTAGTCGATGTGATACGCTCCTGAAGCTGACCCATTTCGGTAGCGAGGGTCGGCTGATAACCAACGGCAGAGGGCATACGTCCGAGCAGTGCGGACACCTCTGAGCCTGCCTGAGTAAATCTGAATATATTGTCGATGAACAGCAGCACGTCCTGATGCTCAACATCACGGAAGTACTCAGCCATAGTAAGTCCCGAAAGGCCTACTCTCATTCTTGCTCCGGGCGGCTCATTCATCTGACCGTACACGAGGACGGTCTTGTCAATAACTCCCGACTCCTTCATCTCGTTGTAGAGGTCATTACCCTCACGGGTACGCTCACCAACGCCTGTGAATACTGAGATACCGCCGTGCTGGTTGGCAACGTTATTGATAAGCTCCTGAATAAGAACCGTCTTACCAACGCCTGCACCGCCGAACAGACCTATCTTTCCTCCCTTGAGGTAAGGTGCGATAAGGTCAATTACCTTAATGCCTGTTTCCAGTATCTCATTTGATGCCGACTGCTCCTCATAGGAGGGCGGCTCTCTGTGTATCTCCCAGCGCTCCTTTGTTTCGGGCGGAGGGAGCTCATCTACGGGCTCACCGAGAAGGTTGAACATTCTCGACAGAGTCTCCTTTCCGACAGGAACGGAGATAGCCTTGCCTGTATCGACAGCTTCGGTGCCTCTGACCAGACCGTCGGTCGAGCTCATAGCGATACATCTTACAACATCATCACCTATGTGCTGAGCGACCTCGGCCACGATCTTTGTGCCATTATTGTCGATCTCTATAGCGTTCAGAAGGTCGGGAAGCTTTTCCTTGTCGAATTTTACATCGACAACGGCACCGACTATCTGGACTACCTTTCCAATATTTTTCTCACTCATTGGTCATAACCCTTTCGTTTATGTATTCCAATTACTGCGGATCTTATCCGCTTTTTATTTACCTATCTGAGCCGAGCTTATCTCGGTGATCTCCTGTGTTATCTGAGCCTGTCTTGCACGGTTGTACATAAGAGACAGCTTGTCGATCATTTCGCCTGCGTTATCTGTTGCAGACTCCATAGCAGTTCTTCTTGATGCCTGCTCGGAAGCAAACGAATCGAGAATTGCCGCATAGAGCATACCGCCGATATAGTCGGGTATCATGCCGTCGAATACCTCCTCAGGCGAGGGGTCATAGATAGTTTCAGCCTTGGTCTTCTTTGCCTTATCGAGGTTCTCAACAGGCAGTATCTGAAGCTTCATAGGCTCCTGCGTCATAGCCGAAACGAAGGTAGTATACACAAGCTCAACCTTGTCAAAGTCACGGCTCCTGAAGCGCTCTACTATTATTTCGGCTATATCCATAATAGCCTCGGTGGTGATAGTCTCGGCAATACCGGGGTACTTGTCTGTAAGGTCATAAGACCTTTTCTCAAAGAACTCAACTGCCTTTTTTCCTATCGCCATTATGTGGCACTCTCCGCCTGTTTCGAGGATCCGGTCGGCCGCCTCCTGTGCCATTTTGAGCACATTATGGTTAAAGCCGCCCGCAAGACCTCTGTCTCCTGCGATAACAACAAGGAGGGTGGAGTTCAGGAATTTCTTTTTTGTAAAAACAGATGTAAAGCTGTAATCGGCGCTTATATCGCACATGGTGTTATAAAGCGTCTGGAAGAAGGGCTGAGCAGCAACTGCCCGATCCTTTGCACGCCTGAGCTTTGAGGACGCAACAAGCTGCATAGCCTTTGTTATCTGCATTGTGCTCTCAACGCTCTTTATCCGCCGCTTTACGTCTTTCATATTAGCGGTAGCCATTTCGCACCTCTTTATTTAGTCTGTAAAAACTTCTGAGCGTAGGCTGTCAGCACCTCTTTGAGTGCTGCCTCGTTCTCATCGGTAAGCTCGCCCTTCTCCCTGATAGAGGAATAAATATCGGGGTGAGACTCATCAATATAATTCAGAAGGTCCTTCTCATACTCTGCAATATCCGACACCTTGATATCTTTAAGGTAATTATTTACCACCGCATAGATGATAACAACCTGCTTTTCAACGTCAAGGGGGCTGGTTTTGCCCTGTTTGAGCACCTCAACTATACGCTCGCCCTGTGCAAGTCTCTCCTTGGTGTCCTTATCAAGGTCTGAGCCGAACTGTGAGAACGACTGCAGCTCTCTGTACTGCGAATAGAGAAGCTTCAGCGGTCCCGATACCTTCTTCATAGCCTTTATCTGTGCCGAGCCTCCTACACGGGATACCGAGATACCCGGGTTTACAGCAGGTCTTACACCCGAGAAGAAGAGCTCACTCTCAAGGAAGATCTGACCGTCTGTAATGGAGATAACGTTCGTCGGGATATAAGCCGATACGTCACCTGCCTGAGTTTCGATTATAGGCAGCGCTGTGATAGAGCCTCCGCCGTAGTCCTTGTTCAGGCAGCAGGCACGCTCCAGAAGTCTTGAATGGAGATAGAATACATCTCCGGGGTATGCTTCTCTTCCTGTAGGTCTTTGCAGGAGCAGTGACATAGTTCTGTAAGCTACAGCGTGCTTTGAGAGGTCATCATAAACACAGAGGACATCTTTACCCTGCTGCATGAAGTACTCAGCTATAGCAACTCCCGAATAAGGAGCTATATACTGCAAAGGCGCCATTTCCGATGCTGTTGCCGATACCACGATAGAGTAGCTCATAGCGTCGTTCTTCTCAAGCGTATCAACCACGTTTGCGACCGTAGATCTCTTCTGACCGATAGCCACATAAACGCAGATAACGTCCTTGCCCTTCTGATTGATTATAGTATCGAGAGCGATAGAGGTCTTTCCCGTCTGTCTGTCTCCGATAATAAGCTCACGCTGACCTCTTCCTATCGGTATCATTGAGTCGATAGCCTTGATACCCGTTTGCAGAGGTCTGTTTACGGACTGTCTTGTAATAATACCGTAGGCAGGGCTTTCGATAGGCCTTGTCTCTTCGGTAAGAACAGCTCCCTTTCCGTCGATAGGGTGACCGAGAGCATCAACTACTCTTCCGAGCAGAGCCTCGCCTACGGGAACGGAAACGATATTACCCGTTCTCTTAACCGATGAGCCCTCCTTGATGCCGTCCTCAGAGCCCAGAAGCACACAGCCTACGAACTCCTGCTCGAGGTTCATCGCCATTCCGTATGTACCGTTGCAGAACTCAAGGAGCTCGCCTGACATACACTTCTCAAGACCGTGTACTCTCGATATACCGTCGCCGACAGTAACTACCGAGCCCACATCGTCAAGCTTCAGCTTTGAGCTGTAGTCCTTGATCTGCTGTTTTATCAAACCTGTTATTTCATCAGGACGTAATTTCATAAAACATCTATACCTTTCTTTTAGTAGAGGTCACAGTTCAGCCTGCTCCCCGTACAATTATGCGATGACCCCGTCTATCTGCGCTTTTATACGCTCCAGTCCCGAAGCCACGCTTGCATCGATCTCGGAACCCTGATATTTCAGGATTATGCCTCCGAGTATCGACGGGTCAAGCTTCTCAATGAGAATGACCCTGTTTCCGGAGGTCTGCTCAAGCTTTTTCACAAGCTTCTCCCTGAGCCCTGCCGACAGCTTCTGCGAGGTAACGGCAGTGACCTCCATAATATTGTTCTTTTTATAGTAAAGCTTTTTGAACTCCGAGTAAACGGCGGGCAGAAACATGATCCTGCCGTTTTTTGAAAGCACGCTCAGAAAGTCGATCGTCAGGTCGGATATTTTACCTCCGAACACGCTTTCCAGCGTCTTTCTCTTATCATCGTCCTTTATGAGCGGAGACGCAAGAAGCTTTGCATAGTCACAGTTCTCCTCAGAGAAGATGAGCTCACTAACCTCGCCCAGCTCCTCAAAGGCTGCGTCAATGCAGTCAGCCTCAGCGCAAAGCTCGAAGAACGCCTCACTATAAACGTTCTCAACGCTCTGTGCCATTACATTTCACCCACATTATTTATGAACTTTTCTATCAGACGTTCATTGTCCTCGCTGGTCATATCCTTCTCAACAACAGCCTTCGCAGCCGAGAATGCAATATCCGTGATCTCGTCCTTGATCTGGTTCACGGCTATCTTCTTGTCTCTCTCGATCTCTCTCTGAGCGTTATCCACAATGCTCTTGGCTTCAAGCTTTGCATCGTCGATGATCTCATCGGAGCGCACCTGAGCCTTTCTTGTGGCAGCCTGAATGATAGCGGCTGACTCCTCCTTTGCCTGACCCAGCTTTTCGTCATACTGACGCTCCAGCTCAAGGGCATTTGCCTTTGCGGCATCTGCCTCCTCGTAGGTCTTTGAGACATCATTCTTTCTCTCCTCGATAACGGCATTGACCTTATCGAACAGGAAATGCTTCAGCACAAGGAAAAGTATCAGAGAGTTCAGAAGCGTGGCTATGATAGTTGTGAGGTTTATCGACAGGAACTCTGTAACGTCGCCTGCAGCAAATACCATTATTCTTCCTCCAAAAATCTGATTCTTCTTTTATCAGAGCTTTCCGATAAAGGGGTTTGCGAACAGAAGAATGAGTGCAACTACGAACGCATAGATACCTGTTGACTCTGCCATAGCAACACCGATGAACATTGTTCTTGTGCAGTCGCCCTTAGCCTCGGGCTGTCTTGCGATGGACTCGATAGTCTTACCTACTGCGTAGCCCTCACCGATACCGGGGCCGATACCTGCGATCATAGCAAGTCCTGCTCCAACAGCCGAGCATCCTAAAACAATAGCCTTTTCCATAATAAAACCTCCGTAAAAAAGTTTGTTTATTTACTTGTTTATGTAAAGCACAGAAGTGCTTTTTTAACTTATTCGTTTGCTGCGCCCACGTTTACCATAGTGAGCATTGAGAAAATGTACGCCTGTATACAGCCCGAGAACAGGTCAAAATAAACAGACAGCACCGCAGGAATACCTACCTGGAACACATTGAAGCCCCACGAGCCTGCTGTAAAGCTCAGTCCCACAGCCGAGGACAGAGAGCCGAGCGCTCCGTAAAGAAGCCCTGTGATCACCATACCGCCCGCAACGTTTCCGAAAAGACGGAATGCCATAGATGCAGGAGTTGCGACCTCGCTTATGATATTAAGCGGAAGGATAAACGCAACAGGCTGAGCAAAGCTCTTGAGATACCCGAGAGGGCCGTTATTCTTGAGCTTGTAATAGGTTATCAGAGCAAAGGTCATAAGAGCCCATGTTGCCGTAACATTAATATCAGCCGTCATAGACCTCAGACCCACAAGGCTTATGAGCGCTCCGAGCACCGCATATACGAGCAGCATACCGATATAGGGCGCAAACTTGATAAGCGAAGGACCCATATTCTCTTTTACCATGTTGTTCACGAAGTTTACAAACATCTCCGCAACAACCTGTCTTTTCTTCTCGGGGATCTTCTTTATCCCGTGTGTGAGCCAGATACAGAGTATCGTGACCGCAACTATTATCAGCCAGCCCATTACCACTGTCTCGGTGACCTGTATCGGACCTATCTCAAAGACGACCTTAGGGCCGTTTCCTATATCATTCATGAGAGCCTTCCTTTCGTGAGAAGATCTGTATGAGGGTAAGAATTATCCTCGGATAAAACTGGGGCACAAGCACACCCACCACGTTCACCAGTCCCGTCAGCACAGACACTGCGCAGAGAGCGAACAAAGCGAAATACCTCAGCACATAGCACTGTGTCATCAGGCGCTTTGCCTTTGCCGCATCAAGCTCGACTGCCCTTTCGCAGGAGCGTGAAAGATACAGCATTGCCGCACACATAAACCCGTACCCGATAACGAAGCCAAGGAGCGTTCTGAGCTCAAATCCCCATATCAGGGTGAATGCCCAGCAGACTGCGCTCAGTACAGCGCCGTACCTGACTATCCTGCCCACCAGAGGAGCAAGCGTATTTTCATTACTGTCCATAAGCCCCTCCGCCAGACCTCGGCAGCCCATACGGGCACACATTATCATTCTGATTATAACACTTTTTTTCAGATTTTTAAAGCCCTATTTTCGCAAGCAAAAAAATTCGGCACTTTGACCAATTCTTTCAACATTTTTCGCTTATGATACCTGTTTATGACAAAAATCCTGCCGGAGAATAATCCGTAAATATTTTGAAATACTAATGCTTATCGGACAGATTTTCCGAAATGGAGCTTATGAAAGGAGAAACAATATGAAAAAGCTTTTAGCACTTATCCTGAGTCTTACCGCCTGTGCGGCCTGCCTTACGGCCTGCGGAGACGGCAGAAGCGAGGTCTCGGACTCGGGCTTTGTTGAGGATTCCCGTGATGCAGACAGCATGGAATACGAGGACGAAAGCCGTGACATGGCAGACAGAGCCAAGGACACTGCCAACGATGTAGTAAGCGGCGGAGCAGACATCGTCGAGGACACAGCAAGCACCGTCGGAGATGTTGCAAAAGAGGGCGCTGACCTTGTAGGCGACACCGCCAGCAACATCGGGGACACAGTCAGCAGAGTATTAGACTGACAGATAAAAAAGAGGCCGTTGCTTTTCAGCAATAGCCTCTTTGCTTTTTAGAGATATCTGTTTCTGACCTTCTTGACCACGAAGAATGTCACTCCGCCGACGATAATAACGCCCACTACAACGCCTATAATAATCGGAACTGTAGCTGTTGACTCCTTAGCAGAAGCCTCGGAGGTACTCTCGGTTTTTTCCTCCTTCTCAGCGATCTGGAGCTCGTTCGGAGTTGTTTTCTTCTCTGCAACGTCATTGTAGTTGTCGATATTTGCAACTACCATTCCGTTGTACTTGCCCTCATAAGCCTCGGTATTAGCCGAGATGGTCAGGTTGTCGATATAAATAAGGTCTGTAGACTTCACGGCCTTGTTAAGCGGTATCTCAAAGATAAACTTTGTAGCACCGACACCTGTAGGAACAGGCACGACCTTATCCTGATACAGTGTTGTATTCGGAGAATCCGTCTCATTAACCTTGATCTGGCTCATATTGGACGCTACCTGCTTGTAGTCATCATCAGCAGGGAAAGCAAATATCGAGTCACCCATAAGGCTCTTCTTAATATCAGGGTTAATACGGTAAGTGAACTTAAATGCACAGCCGTCAAAATAATTCATTCCGAAGTCCTTTGCATCAAACTCAATACCCATAGTAACGAAGTCAGCATCTTCCTCATTTGCATCGGGGAATGCAGGATTTCCGTCAGCATCGGTAACTACCCATGCAAAGTTCTGCATACCGCTTGGAGCTCCGTCTGCCGAGCCTGTGACCTTGAGCGATACACCCTGATAGGACACGGTATCCTCAGAGCCGACTTTGAAATTACCGTCAGCATCGGGAGTGATATGCACATAATCCTTCCAGCCCGAGCCGTCAAACGAGAACGAAGGCTTGGATTTATCGGCTGTCAGTATGCTGTCATCGGTAATTGCCCAAGGGTCAACGATCTTTTCCTCCTCTGCATCAGCAAATGCAGGAAGTGCAAGACAAAGAGCCATTGCCGCTGCCGACAGCCCGCAAAACAATCTTCTTATTTTCATTTTCAAGGCAGCTTTTCAATACACAGTGTACGAAAAGCCTTCCCCCTTTCACACTAACATACATATAATCATAAAGCATTACGCAATATTTGTCAAGCAAAATGCCCGCCCTGTAAACATTTTGTAAACTACTCTATGCCCAAAAATTCAAGATACTGCTTATCGGGCATTCTCAGAACGGAGGTAAAATGCGGCTCTGAGCCTGACGAAAGCTTGAACTGCACTCCGAGCTGACCCTTTTCATTGGTTGTCCAGCCCACCTCGGGAACTGTTCCTCTGATACCCTTGGTGGAGATCGTCTTCTTAATGCCCTTCTGCTTCAGGGTGAAGAACTTGAGCTCTATATCCTGATCGTAAGGAACTACCACGATCTTAACTCCGCCGACGTCATTGTTCTTTACGTCATATACAAGGATCTTGTACTTTCCGTCAGGAGAAATTGTATTGTCCTCTGAGGTTACCTGACAAAGGTGCTGGAAGTCATTTCTGTAAAGAGCATAAACCGAGGTAGTGGTATCAAGGTTCTCATTGAGGAGAGTTTCCTCGGAGGAGCCGCCGAACAGTACGTTCAGAACAAAGTATGCAACTATTCCAAGCACATACATAAGCAGGTAGATCGTACCCATAATTACCTTTACATTAGAGCCTGTTCCCGCAGCAAAGAAAATAACAGCAGCAACTATAAAAGGCGGTATAATGAGTATCCAGTCCATCATATTGAATAATATCAGGAAGAACACCACAGGCAGCCACAGCACACTCAGTACTCGTGTGACTATCTCGTTTCTCGTCAGTATCATCAGCAAAAGGAAAACTATGCTGGCTATAACGTATACAACGAAAAAGCTCTTTTCCCTGCCCTCTGCAAATTCAAGATCATAAAGAAATGTAGCGTAGGTCAGCATTACAATTACTGCAAAATACACGATACCAAACACCGATATCGCTCTCTTGACCCACACATTTGAAAGAAATTCCTTCATTTTCTTCCGTTCCTCCTGTTTTATCTGTATTCTTTCCTCATTAAGAGGTCATAAAGGCAACACCGCACGACCCGCGGCTAACGCCTCTGCACATCATCTGCTTGCCAGATTTCCGTCATATTACCCAAATTCTCCTTGACTTGC
>CAMMYU010000140.1:0-8403 GCA_946528545.1 uncultured Ruminococcus sp. | reverse complement strand
GTTCGACTTGCATGTGTTAAGCGTGCCGCCAGCGTTCGTCCTGAGCCAGGATCAAACTCTTAATTTAAGTTGTATCCTAATATCCAACTAGTTGGATAATATGATCTCAGTTTCTCTTCATCGTTTCCAATGAATCACTGTGCGTGTGTCTTACTTTTATAGTCCCGACACCCTCGGACTTCCTTTAAGTCTCTTTCACTCAAAGGTCTTAACTAAAGGGTTTTCTTTCGTTATTGTTCGGTTTTCAAGATGCAGGTTTTTTGCTGCCCTCTATCGGGTCAGCTTGTCTATTATATCACAACAGACAGGCTTTGTCAAGAGGCATTTATGAATTTTCCGAGAAGTTTTTGAAAACCTCTCAAGAAAAATCAGCGTAAAAAATCCGCCGTCATTATGCAGCGGATAAATGGAGGCGCCACCCGGATTTGAACCGGGGATCAAGGTGTTGCAGACCTACGCCTTACCACTTGGCTATAGCGCCTTAAAGAGCGGATTACGAGGCTCGAACTCGCTACCTCCACCTTGGCAAGGTGGCGCTCTACCAGATGAGCTAAATCCGCATATGCTTCCGGACGGAATCGAACCATCGACACGGGGATTTTCAGTCCCCTGCTCTACCTACTGAGCTACAGAAGCATATAAGCGACCGGAATGGGGCTCGAACCCACGACCTCTAGCGTGACAGGCTAGCGTTCTAACCAACTGAACTACCCGGCCAAATGGGAGTTACAGGGCTCGAACCTGTGACCCTCTGCTTGTAAGGCAGATGCTCTCCCAGCTGAGCTAAACTCCCATATCGTCATTTGCGACGATATATATTATACACTATCCCACATTATTTGTCAAGGGATTTTGCAAAATTTCTTTATGAACATTTTTTTAAGGCTTTTTCATCGCTTCTTCTGCGAGTCTTGTAATCTCCGCAGGAGTGAAATGGTACTTTTTCTCGCAGAACTGACAGTTCACCTCTGTTCCGCCGTCCCTGACCAGATCATCAAGATCCGCCTTTCCGAGAGATACAAGCGCTTTCTCAACCCTTGCCCTTGAACAATCGCATTTATAGCTTACCTCAAAGTCATCAAGCACATTCGGCTCCAAGCCCTCAAGACCCTTCATTGCTATCTGCTCAACAGTCATACCCTCTGACAGCATTTCCGTTACCGACTTCATATTGTTGATATTCTTTTCGATAGTGTCGATAGCCTCTTCAGGTGCAAACGGCAGAAGCTGTATCAGAAAACCGCCCGCACAATTCACCGTCAGGTCGGGATTCACAAGCACACCGAGAGCGCATACACTCGGTATCTGCTCACTCAGAGCCAGATAGCTTGTGATGTCCTCAGCCACCTCGCCCGAAACTATTGGCACCTGTCCGCAGTAAGGCTCTTTAAGTCCGAGATCCTTGACAACGCTCAGCGTTCCGTTCATTCCGACAGCACCTTTTACATCAAGCTTACCCTTGTCATTCAGAGGTATCTCAACCACAGGGTTCTGCACATAAGCCTTTACATTTCCGAAGCTGTCAGCCACACAGATAAGCGCACCCGTAGGGCCGTCGCCTGCCATTCTGACAGTTACGCTGTCCTTCTCGCCTTTAAGCCCGAAGCCTAAGAGTGATGTCGCCATGGCTAGTCTGCCAAGGCCTGCCGTCACCACCGCCGAGGTCTTGTGTATCTCCTCAATTCTTGACACTATGTCTTTGCCCTCAATAGCCGAGCACACCACAGATGCGTCTTTGCTTATCGTTCTGATTATTCTACCCATTGTTCTCTTCCTTTATATAAAGTTCAGGCTGTTTGCAGGATCGTCGGCAGTTTTTACCTTTTCCTGCGCCCTGATTATAATTCCGTTCTCATCTATAAGATATGTTGTTCTGACTACACCCATAGACACCTTGCCGTAGTTCTTTTTCTCCTGCCATACTCCGTAGGCTTCAATGACCTTGCGCTCCGTATCAGACAAAAGTGTAAACGGCAGACCGTACTTCTCCTCAAACTTTTTATGAGACGCCACGCTGTCCTTGCTGATGCCTATTACCACAGCACCTTTCTCCTTAAACTGCGGATAAAGCTCCGCATAACCGCAGGCCTGCTTAGTACAGCCTGCCGTGTTGTCACGAGGGTAAAAATACAGCACAACCTTCTGACCTCTGTAATCACTCAGGGAGTGCTCTGCTCCGTTCTGGTCGGGCAGAGTAAAATCGGGCGCTTTTGTTCCTATATCAAGCATATCTATTCTCCTTTTTTCAGCTTCATTTCGGTATAGATCACCGAACAAACCGCAGCTATTATCTGAATTATCAGCAGTACCGCCTGCAAACAAAGCTCCGTTTTATCGCTGAACCTTGTCATCAGAACGTTCAGAACTGACGTCAGTACAAGCGAGCCCACCCCCACGATCAGCCACAGCCTTCCGCAGCTGCGGTTCGCAAGCGCAAAAGCATCATCGCTTTCCATAGCCCGAGCCGTCTTAAAGCCTATCCCCGAGTCTCTGTCAGTCTGCCCCTTCATAAGCAGTCCGCCAAGCAAAAGCATACACGAGATAACAAAATTCATTACTGTAATTATTTCAAGCATAGCTCACCTGTTCAGCCTTCTGCAAACATACATGACCCTCTGCGAATCCTCTTTCACAGGCTCCTCGGAAAAGCCGTCAAACCTGCCTATCAGCTCAAACTCATACGCTGACAAAAGCCTCATCACCAGCGCATCCGGATAGAGCCTTTCGGTAAAGTCCTCGCTCAGGCGCTTATAGCTGCCATCCTTCTGCTCCTCAAAGAAATCAAGGCTGATATGAACGCTCCCGTCCTCGTTCAGCTCGTTCTGCCATGAGCAGAAAAGCCCGTCCATATCATAGCAGAACGCATTGTCTGCAAGCACCTTTCTGTGCTTGTACTCGGTGTTCAGGTCAAAAATGAAAAGCCCTCCGTCGCAGACATGGTCGCTCAAAGCCGAGAAGGTCTCTTCAAGCGCTTTCTCACTGTCAAGGTGATTAAGGCTGTCCAGCACACAGACCACAGCGTCAGCCGCACCCCATAGCGACAGCTCCCTCATATCCTGACACAGGAAGCTCACGCCCTCCATTCCGTCCGCCTTAGCATAGGCCTCAGAGAGCATATCCTCAGAGCTGTCAACGCCGATAACATCATACCCCAGCTTTCCAAGCTCCACTGAAAGCGAACCTGTTCCGCAGGCAAGGTCCACCACAACCTCGTTCTCCGAGCTGTACTTCTTTATAAGCTTATCAAAAAGCGCAGCTATATCTCCATAGCCGACATTTCCCGTCAGCCTGTCGTAAAACTGCGCAAATTCACCGTATCCTTTCATTCCTCGTCCTGCTTCTTCACATCAAGACGTTCAAACACGATATTATATCCGCCGCTTCCGTCATAGGAGAGCGACCTGTTCACACGGCTGATAGTAGCTGTAGATGCACCCGTCTGAGCAACTATATCATTGTAAACGTGCTTTTCAGTAAGCATTTTTGCCACCTTGAAACGCTGAGAAAGAGCTTTAAGCTCGGGTATTGTGCAGAGATCCTTGAAAAACAGCCTGCACTCCTCAACTGTTTCCAGTGTGAGCACTGCCTCATAAAGATCGTCAAGGTTATTAAGTTCAAGCTTTTCTCTCATAAAAATTCTCCTCTCATCTGCGATTTTTCATAATGTAAAGTGCTAAAACCTAATATAATTTTACCACATTAAACCGCAAATGTAAAGGAGAATTGCTCTCGAATTATGAATATTTTCTAAACTTTTGTCAGTTAAGCTTCTTCCTGTTCGGGGTCAGAAAACCGCCGAAGGGATTACCGCTGTCCTCGCCGTCCTCGGAGTCATCATCTTCATGATCCCCGTCATAGTCATCAAGCTCAGAGGTATCCTCCCGCAAAGTCTCAACAGGGGTAATCTCAGCGTCCTCGGTAAGCTCATCAAGCAGCTCACGCAGCTCTTCAACGCCCTCGCCCGTTACCGCTGAAAACTCTATCGAGGTTATATCCTCAAAGCAAGGTATCTCTGTAGTGAAAGCCCTCATGCGCTCTTCCCTTGCAGACTTTTTCAGCTTGTCCGCCTTAGTGAACACTATAATAAAAGGTATCTCCGCATCAATGAAATAGTTTATCATTGAAAGGTCATCTTTTGAGGGTGCGTGGCGCATATCAATAAGCTGAATTACCAGATCAAGCTGTCTTGAGCCGTCATCAAGGTATCCGCCTATAAGGCTTTTCCACTTTCTTTTCTCAGCCTTTGATACATTCGCATAGCCGTAGCCCGGCAGGTCAACGAAGTACACATTCTCGCAGGAATAGAAGTTTATAGTCGCAGTCTTCCCCGGGACAGAGCTCACCCTTGCGAGCTTTTTTCTGTTCAAAAGCTTGTTTATCAGCGATGACTTTCCCACATTCGAGCGCCCCGAAAATGCTATCTCGGGGCGGTCGGAAGGCGGTATCTGCTCAAATGTCCCGTAGGACACAGTAAATTCTGCCTTATTATAGTTCATATACACCTCACACCGTGAGCTTTCTTCTTCGGGGCTTGCCCTGATCAAGAAGCTCCAGCGGTATCTTTTCGTTCCTGTTATCTATGAGAGCGTGTTCGAGAACGTCCTCGATAGTCTGTGCAAAAACAAACTCCAGACCAAGCTTTACAGCATCGTCTACCTCGTCGAGGTCGGGCTTATTTGCATACGGGATAATAACCTTTCTGATACCCGCCTTATAAGCCGCCATAGTTTTCTCCCTGAGGCCGCCTATAGGAAGCACCTTACCGCTGAGGGTTATCTCGCCGGTCATAGCGACATTTGCCCTTACCTTCAGCCCCGACAGTGCCGAGATAAGACCTGTTATCATAGTAACACCTGCAGAAGGGCCGTCCTTCGGGACTGCGCCCTCGGGAGCGTGAACGTGGATATCGTTTTTCTCATAGAACTCTTTGTTTATGCCGTACTTGTCTGCAACACTGCGGCAGTAGCTCACAGCAATTTTAGCAGACTCCTTCATCACATCACCAAGCGAGCCTGTAAGCTCAACCTTGCCCTTGCCCTCAAGCACCATTACCTCAAGCGGCATTACAACACCGCCCACAGCCGTCCAGGCAAGGCCGTTCACTATGCCGACAGCGTCTTTCTTGGAGAAATAGTCATCAAGATACTTCGGGTGTCCGAGGTACTTTTCAAGCTCCTTGCCCTTGAAGGTAACTCTTGTTACCTCGTCTTCGATTATTTCCTTTGCGGCCTTTCTGCAAAGCGACGCTATAGCACGCTCCAGCTTTCTGACGCCCGCCTCTCTGGTGTAGCTGTCGATAAGGCGATAGATGGCGTCTTTGTTAAAGCGCACCATATTGCCGTTAAGACCGTGCTTCTGAAGCTGCTTCTTTATAAGGTGCTCCTTTGCGATATGGAACTTCTCCTCCCTTGTGTAGCTTGACAGCTCAATGACCTCCATTCGGTCAAGAAGCGGTGCCTGCACAGTATCGAGGGTATTCGCAGTAGTTATAAAGAGCACCTCGCTCAGGTCAAACGGAACCTCTATGTAGTGATCTCTGAAAGCATTATTCTGCTCCGAGTCGAGCACCTCAAGCATTGCCGAGGATGGGTCTCCTCTGTAATCATTGCTCATCTTGTCAATCTCATCGAGAAGGATAACAGGGTTTGATGTCTTTGCAAGCCTCATCGCATTGATGATACGGCCGGGCATAGCACCAACATAGGTTTTCCTGTGACCTCTGATGTCACTCTCGTCCTTTACACCGCCAAGAGAAACCCTGACGAACTGCCTTCCCAGCGCCCTTGCAACCGACTTTGCCACCGATGTCTTACCAACTCCCGGAGGGCCGACCAGACAGATTATCTGACCCTTTACATTAGGAGCAAGCTCCCTTACAGCAAGGTTTTCGAGTATCCTGTCCTTTACCTTTGCAAGACCGTAATGGTCTTCATCGAGTATCTTCTTAGCATATTTAATATCGGCAGTCTCCAACGAGAAGCTTCCCCAAGGAAGATCAAGCACTGTATCAAGATAGGTCCTTATAACCGAGCCCTCCTGAGACATCATTCCCACCTTGGAGAGCCTTCTTACCTCTTTTTTGAGCTTATCGGCAGTCTCCTCGGGGAGAGGAAGCTCATCGATCTTAGCATAGTACTGAGACACCTCATCGGTATCGTCTTCCTCGCCTATCTCACCTTTAAGAGCCTTGATCTGCTCACGGATATAGTACTCACGCTGGTTATCCTCTATCTGAGCATGAACCTGCTGATGAATGTCATGCTCTATCCTTGCGACCTCAAGCTCTCTTGCGAGAATGGTCATTAAAGCCACCAGCTTTTCGCCTGCCGAGCCTGCCTCAAGCAAAGCCTGCCTGTCAGTAAAAGGCATAGGCACATTAAAGGCTATACCCTCAAAAAGCTGGATAAGGGTCTTTGAGCCGAGTATCTGATTATAAAGCTCCTGAGGCATTTTCGGAAGGAACTCCGCATAGGTCTCAAAAGCGCCCATTACCTCTCTGAAAACAGCAAGCTGTTCATTTGCGCTGAGCTTCTCTCTCGAGTAGTTCTGCACTCTCTTCACCATAGCCTCATAGCAGTCATCATACTCATAAACATCTATAAGTCTTGCCTTCTGCACGCCCTGAACAAGGCACCTGTAAACTCCGCCGGGAATTTTGACGATCTGCTTTACCACAGCTACAGTACCGATCTTGAACAAGTCATCCTTTCCGGGCTCCTCGTCATTTACATTTCTCTGGGCACTCAAAAACACCAGTCCGTCAGAGTTCATAGCATTCTTAATACTCTTTACAGACTTGGGTCTGCCCACATCGAAATGCATAGTCATATCCGGAAACACCACGAGGTCTCTTGTAGGCACAAATGGCATTATATTCTTTTCTTTGATATCTGTTTTGTTAGTCATATAGCCTCATTTCCTTTTTTGGTTCGATGCGTTTTTACTGCGTATAATGATTATACCATATTACTCTCTTTATTGCAATACACAAATTATGTACAAAACAATATGAAAAAAGAGGTATCCTATAAGGATACCTCTTTAATAAACTCAGTTTAGTCAGCTACATAAGGCAGCAGCGCAACGTGGCGAGCTCTCTTAATAGCCGATGTAAGCTCTCTCTGATGATAAGCGCAGGTACCTGTAACACGTCTGGGCAGGATCTTTGCTCTCTCAGTCATGCACTTTCTGAGCTTTGCGATATCTTTATAGTCTATCTTCTCTGCTCTGTCAACGCAGAACATGCAGACCTTCTTACGACCCCTCTTCATGGGTCTTGCAGAAGTTCTTTTCTCCTCCATGTCATTTTCCCTCCTGACATCTAGTTAAATTCAATTTGATCGAAATAATCAGAACGGTACTCCGTCGTCGCTCAGCACCTCTTCAAAATCTCCAAGATCGCCTATAGAAAGCGCATCATTGGAAGGCGCTGCATTGTTATTCTGTGGTGCAGGTGCAGGTGCCGACTGCTGTCCGTCCTGCTGATAGCCGCCTTGATTCCGGCTGCCGTAATTGCTGGCATAATTACCGCCGCTGCCCTGCTGCTTCGGTTCTCCCGTAAAGGATACGCTGTCAACATAGACCTCGGTCACATAATGCCTTGAACCGTTTTTGTCATCATAGGTCCTCGTCCTGAGATTTCCCTCGATAGCTATCATTCTGCCCTTGGCAAAATACCTGCTGATAAACTCAGCCTGCTGTCTCCACGCTACACAGGTGATAAAATCAGCCTGTCTCTGTCCGTCCTGACCTGCATAATTACGATCTACCGCAACATTGAAGTTCAGTGTAGACACTCCGTTAGGTGTCTGTCTCAGTTCAAGATCCTGTGTGATCCTACCCATCAAAATAACTCTGTTAAGCATAACTTTTTCCCATCCTCTCGTTTTACTTGACTGTAATCAAGAAACGGATAACGCCGTCTGTGATCTTGAGGATTCTCTCAAGCTCAGCAGGAAAATCAGGCTTAGCAGTGAAAGTCCAGAGTACATAAGTACCCTCTGTCTCATAATTGATTGCATAAGCCAGCTTACGCTTTCCCCATTCGTTTTTCTCGACGTTCTCAGCGTTAGCTTCGATCAGGTCATTGAACTTAGTCTCGAGAGCTGCGAGGCCCTCCTCGTCAAGCTTCTGGCTGAAAATGACCATAGCCTCATAAGACTCGTTGATCTTTGCCATAATTTGCACCTCCTTCTGGATTTCGCCTGCGTCATCGCAAGCAAGGATAAGAGTATTTTAACACATCTCAACCTTTTTGTCAAGAGCTGCAAACACATTTTTTCCGTTTCTCAAGCTTACATAATTGTGCACTTTTATTAAGGCAACACCGCACGACCCGCGGCTAACGCCTCTGCACATCATCTGCTTGCCAGCTTTCCGTCATATTACCCAAATTCTCCTTGA
>CAMMYU010000139.1:0-6982 GCA_946528545.1 uncultured Ruminococcus sp. | reverse complement strand
TCAAGGAGAATTTGGGTAATATGACGGAAAGCTGGCAAGCAGATGATGTGCAGAGGCGTTAGCCGCGGGTCGTGCGGTGTTGCCTTAATTACTTAAAGTGTATAATACACCCATATTACTATGATTATAACACATCTCAAATAAAATTGCAAGGATAAATATGCTGATTTTAAGATAATTCATTTTCCATTTTTTGATATTAAAGGCAGCACCATTTTTTGATATTAAAGGCAGCACTGCCTTGACAAGCCTGTTGAAAAGTAGTATAATGTTAAAAAGATAAATGAAAGGTGCTGATCTTATGCAATACTCATCAAAGCGTTCATTCTGGAAGCTTCTCGGAGCACTGCTCCTTGTTATAATGTCCACAGCCTTCCTTGTATATAAGTATTATGAGGAAAAAGCCTACTACGATCAGTGGAAGGATTATGAGGACTGCGGAGTGCAGTAAATGGATATAATGCCGGCCTTATGGTCGGCATTTTTGTTCTATCAGCCTGTCCGAGTGCATATACTGTATCAAAAGGAAGGACAGACAATGCGAAAAACAAAACTGATACAAGCCCTTGCAGTGATTACTGCCTGTGCTGTTACAACAGGAGCAGTCTTCGCTTATATGAGGGTCGCAGACAAGCTTCGCCCTGTCGCCGAGGCAGCCGCAAGGCTCTCGGCAGGCAAATACAAGACCCGTGACGCAAGCTCGCTGCCAAAACAACTCCCACATGACACAACCGACATCGACTACTGCTGGGACGAGCATGGCTATGTGTTCACTATCGACTCCCCTGCCGAGCCCTCTCCCGAACCCGAGGACAGCACAGAGGAAGCCCTCATCTCCTGCGAGTTTCCAAGCCCCGAGCCCTCCGAGAAGAGCCTGAAAGCCATACCATATAAGAACGGCACTGAGAATGACGGCGAGATAGTTGAATACTTTTTCACAGGCTACACTGATGAGTGCTACCTCGACCTTGATAACGGCGGACAGGTCAAAAACTGTACCGATATACCCAATGATGAGCTCTATTCGGAAAGTCAGCTTCCGCCCGACTTTGTCATTGAGAAAACAAGTGAAGAGCCTCAGATACTTATCTACCACACTCACACGACCGAGAGCTTTGAGACAGAAGAAAAGACAAGCTGGGATTCGGTCTTTCCCTGCAAGACCACCGAGCAGGAGCTTAATATCACCGCAGTCGGAGACAGCATCTGCAAACAGCTTGATAAGGCAGGCATAGGCTATGTTCATGACCGTACAGTTCATGACTATCCCAGCTACGATGCCGCCTATGACAGCTCCCGTGAAAGCGTACAGGCACTGCTGGCGGAGTACCCTTCAATAAAGATAGTACTTGACATTCACCGTGACGGCATTCAGCGTGAGGACGGCACAAGGCTTGCGCCGATGTGCGAGGTAAACGGCAGAAAGGCGGCTCAGATAATGATAATTTCGGGCTGTGATGACGGCGAAATGGGTATGCCGAACTACATTCAGAACTTCCATTTTGCCTGCACTCTCCAGTCCGCCCTTGAGACTGACTGGCCGGGTCTTACCCGACCGATACTCTTTGACTACCGCCACTATAATCAGGACCTTACAAACGGCTCACTGCTTATCGAGGTCGGCAGTCAGGCGAACACGATAGAGCAGGTGAAGTTCTCAGGCGAGCTTATCGGCAAAACGCTGGCGGAGCTCTTTGAGTGAAAAGCACCTAAAAAACAAAGCGCAGGCAGGTTTTACGCTGTCTGCGCTTTGTTCGGGTATTGGATAGGAAGGTTATTTATTAATGAAACTTATCTTTCTTTGATTATAGTATAAGCTCTGAACCTAAAATTTACTCTAAACAAAAAAGAAAAGTATGTGAAAATACCCGCCCGAATAATTATCTTATCCGCAAAAAATCGGGCACCCGAAGGTACCCGATCTTATAATGAACTAAATATTAGTCTCTAACTGCGGTAACAACGCCGGAACCTACAGTTCTGCCGCCCTCACGGATAGCGAAACGAAGTCCCTCTTCGATAGCGATAGGAGTGATGAGCTCTACGTCCATCTCTACGTTATCTCCGGGCATGCACATTTCCTTGTCAGCAGGAAGTGTGATAACGCCTGTAACGTCAGTTGTTCTGAAATAGAACTGAGGTCTGTAGTTGGTGAAGAAAGGAGTATGACGGCCGCCCTCTTCCTTCTTCAAAACGTAAACCTGTCCGCTGAACTTGGTGTAAGGATGAATTGTGCCGGGCTTGCAAAGAACCTGTCCTCTCTGGATATCAGTTCTCTGAACACCACGGAGCAGTGCGCCGATGTTGTCGCCTGCCTCAGCGTAGTCGAGGATCTTTCTGAACATCTCGATACCTGTAACAACAGTCTTGGGTCTCTCCTCAGAAAGGCCAAGGATCTCAACCTCGTCACCTGTCTTGAGCTGTCCTCTCTCTACTCTACCTGTAGCAACAGTACCACGACCAGTAATGGTGAATACGTCCTCAACAGGCATAAGGAAAGGAAGATCAGACTTTCTGTCAGGTGTAGGAATGAAGCTGTCAACAGCATCCATGAGCTCAAGGATAGGTGCATAAGCAGGATCGCTCAGATCATCAGGAGCCTCAAGAGCCTGAAGTGCAGAACCCTTGATGATAGGAGTATCATCTCCGGGGAACTCGTACTTGTCAAGCAGCTCTCTGATATCCATCTCTACGAGATCGAGGAGCTCCTCGTCGTCAACCTGATCAGCCTTGTTCATGAATACAACGATTGCAGGAACGCCAACCTGACGAGCGAGCAGAAGGTGCTCTCTTGTCTGAGCCATAGGGCCGTCAGAAGCAGCAACTACGAGGATAGCGCCGTCCATCTGAGCAGCACCTGTGATCATGTTCTTAACGTAGTCAGCATGACCTGGGCAGTCAACGTGAGCATAGTGACGGTTCTTTGTCTCATACTCAACGTGAGCTGTGTTAATGGTGATTCCTCTCTCTCTCTCCTCAGGAGCAGAGTCGATGTTAGCGTAGTCCTTCTTCTCAGCGAGACCCTGCAAAGCGAGAGTCTTTGTGATAGCTGCAGTAAGGGTGGTCTTACCATGGTCAACGTGACCGATGGTTCCGATGTTTACGTGCGGTTTTGTTCTTTCAAAATGTGCCTTTGCCATAGGAATGTTCCTCCTTAAATTAAAATTACGATTTAACGTACCGTAGTACAATTATAACAGATTTTTCTGTGTTTTGCAATAGGAAATTGCAAATTTTCCAAAAAAACTATTATTATTTTTAGTCCTTGTTTCTCGAAGCCATAATCTTTTCGGAAATAGACTTCGGAACCTGAATATAGCTGTGAGGCTCCATAGCGTACTGACCTCTTCCCTGTGTCTTTGAACGCAGGTCATTGGAGTAGCCGAACATCTCGGAAAGCGGAACGAGACAGTCTACCTGAACGGCGCCTGTTCTCTGCTCCTGACCGAGGATCTGTCCACGTCTGGAGTTAAGGTCACCGATAACAGTTCCGAGATAATCATCAGGAGCGATAACGCTTACCTTCATGATAGGCTCAAGAATGATCGGAGAAGCCTTCTTCATAGCCTCTTTGAATGCCATAGATCCGGCGAGCTTAAATGCCATTTCAGAGGAGTCAACCTCGTGATATGATCCGTCATAAAGCTCAACCTTTACGTCAACAACCTTGAAGCCTGCAAGTACACCGCTTTCCATTGCGCCCCTGATACCGGCATCAACAGCAGGGATGTACTCCTTCGGGATAGCACCGCCGACAACGTGGTTGATGAACTCATATCCTGCACCTGACTCGTTAGGCTCGATATTGATCTTAACGTGACCGTACTGACCCTTACCGCCTGACTGCTTAGCGTACTTGTAGTCAACGCTTGCAGGAGCAGTGATAGTCTCCTTATAAGAAACCTGAGGAGCGCCGACATTAGCCTCAACCTTAAACTCACGGAGAAGTCTGTCAACGATGATCTCGAGGTGAAGCTCACCCATACCTGCGATAATTGTCTGACCTGTCTCCTCAGAAGTATAGGTTCTGAAGGTCGGGTCTTCCTCAGCAAGCTTAGCGAGGGCGATACCCATCTTCTCCTGACCTGCCTTAGTCTTAGGCTCGATAGCGAGCTGGATAACAGGCTCAGGGAATTCCATAGACTCAAGGATAACAGGGTTCTTCTCATCGCAGAGAGTATCACCTGTAGAAGTATTCTTCAGACCGATAGCAGCACCGATGTCTCCTGCATAGATGGTGTCGATGTCCTTTCTTGCATTGGAGTGCATCTGTACGATTCTTCCGATTCTCTCGTCCTTATCCTTAGTCGAGTTATAAACTGTAGATCCTGCTGTCAGAACACCCGAATAAACTCTGAAATAGCAGAGCTTACCAACGAACGGGTCTGTAGCGATCTTAAATGCGAGTGCTGCGAACGGCTGATCGTCGCCCGAAATTCTCTCGCACTCCTCACCTGTATCAGGGTTAGTACCCTTGATGTGAGGAACGTCGATAGGAGAAGGCATATAGTCAACGATAGCGTCGAGCAGCTTCTGAACGCCCTTGTTTCTGTAAGAGGTTCCGCAGGTAACAGGTACCATTGTGTTATTGATAGTACTTGTTCTGATGACCTTCTTCATCTCGTCGATAGTGATCTCCTCATCAGCGAAGAACTTCTCAGCGAGATCATCGTCAACCTCAGCGAGGTGCTCGATAAGGTCAGCTCTGTACTGCTCTGCCTTTTCCTTCATATCCTCGGGGACATCAGTTACCTGAATATCTGTACCGAGGTCATTTGTATAAATATATGCCTTCATTTCAAGAAGGTCGATAATACCCTTGAAATCGTCCTCCGAGCCTATAGGAAGCTGGATCGGAACGGCATTGCACTGAAGTCTCTCGTGGAGCATATTCAGTACGTTGTAGAAGTCAGCACCCATAATGTCCATCTTATTTACATAGACCATTCTAGGTACCTTGTAGTTGTCGGCCTGTCTCCATACGGTCTCTGTCTGAGGCTCAACACCGCCCTTAGCACAAAGAACTGTTACCGAGCCGTCGAGAACTCTCAGAGATCTCTCAACCTCAACAGTAAAGTCAACGTGTCCGGGAGTGTCAATGATGTTTAGTCTGTGATTCTTCCAGTAGCAGGTAGTTGCAGCAGAAGTGATAGTGATACCTCTCTCCTTCTCCTGAGCCATCCAGTCCATTGTGGAAGCACCGTCATGAGTTTCACCGATCTTATAGTTTACACCGGTATAAAACAGGATACGTTCTGTGGTAGTAGTCTTACCGGCGTCGATGTGTGCCATGATACCGATATTACGGTAATCTTCAAGCTTACATTCTCTTGCCATGTTATCCTCCTTATACCATTACCATCTGTAGTGAGCAAAAGCCTTGTTTGCCTCTGCCATCTTGTGAGTCTCGTCTCTCTTCTTGCAGGATCCGCCTACTCCGTTAAGAGCATCAAGGATCTCGTGTGCAAGTCTTTCCTTCATTGTATCCTCGTTTCTTGCACGAGAATATTTTGTAATCCATCTGAGTCCGAGAGTCTGTCTTCTGTCAGGACGAACCTCCATAGGTACCTGATAGGTAGCACCGCCGACACGGCGAGCCTTAACCTCGAGCTCAGGCATGATGTTGTCCATAGCCTCCTGGAATACTTCAAGTGCAGGTCTGCCTGTCTTCTCTTCAACGATCTCGAATGCACCGTAAACGATCTTCTGGGCAACACCCTTCTTACCGTCGAGCATGATGTTGTTGATAAGACGTGTAACGAGCTTTGAATTGTATACAGGGTCAGTCAGAACGTCTCTCTTTGCTACTCTGCCTCTTCTTGGCACTTTGATTCCCTCCTTCATATAATAATGAATTCACAGGTACTCGCTCTGCAGTCCTCGGGTCACCCCTACCCTGCAGCCCCGTCAGTTCCTTTCAGCAGAGTGTATATATAAATCACTCCACATCAAAACTGTGGTCTTCGCATTTAGCGACAATGAGTTTTACCTTTTTTTAATGTGAGCTATTGTAATCTTTAATTACTTGGCTGCTCCTGCCTTAGGTCTCTTTGCACCGTACTTTGATCTTGCCTGCATTCTCTTAGCAACACCCTGAGCGTCAAGTGTTCCTCTGATGATGTGATATCTTACACCAGGGAGGTCCTTAACTCTTCCGCCTCTGATAAGAACAACGGAGTGCTCCTGCAGATTATGACCGATGCCGGGGATATAAGCTGTTACTTCGTTTCCGTTTGTCAGCTTAACTCTGGCAACCTTTCTCATAGCTGAGTTAGGCTTCTTAGGAGTAGCAGTTCTTACTACTGTGCAAACGCCTCTCTTCTGGGGACAGCTCTGGTCAACAACAACCTTCTTCTTTGAGTTGAAGCTCTTCTGAAGTGCAGGTGCAGTAGACTTGTCCTCGAGAACATTTCTGCCCTTTCTTACTAACTGGTTAAAGGTTGGCATATTTTCTCTCCTTTCCTCAAATATTATACGCAAAGATACAGTATTACATACTACATCAGCATACCTGTCAATTATACACTATCTATCCCCTCTTGTCAAGCATTTTATAAGCTTCCCCTCGACTTTTTCTCCGATTTGAACAAAAACGCCCCCTCCGAAAGCCTTTCGTTGCCTGTTTTACGCAGTTCCGAAGCAAATTTGTTCTATTATTGTTTAGTGGTTATCCCCGAATAGGTTCTAGGGAGCACTGCCTTGCACAGCAAGCCTGGAAAGCCCCCTAGGTGGAGCGACCAGCTATAATAATAGTTTATTTCTAAACACTGTACGTACCACTATACTAAACTACCGAGTGGTCGTCGGAAGTGCTCCCCACTTCCGACTGACGAAAAACGTTCGCTTCGCTCTCTGTTTCGTCAGGGGCGTGCAGGTGTCGGAGCTCGCCCACTTCGCCCGTTCGTATTTCTCTCTTTGCTTTACGTCCGCTTTTTTGCTGCACGCCCTTGTCGGAGCTACGCTCCGAACGAGACTCTGTCTC
>CAMMYU010000138.1:0-6626 GCA_946528545.1 uncultured Ruminococcus sp. | reverse complement strand
CGCAGGCTTGCTGACGCAAGTCAAGGAGAATTTGGGTAATATGACGGAAATCTGGCAAGCAGATGATGTGCAGAGGCGTTAGCCGCGGGTTGTGCGGTGTTGCCTTTACGTTCTGCTATGTCCGCAGTTTACGCAGGATTGGCTTGAAAACTGATTCTGCTTTCCGCAGGAGGGGCATAGCCATACCTTCTGGCTGTCAAGCGCAGGATTGCCTGTCAGGGCATTTTCAAGGGTGGTGTTGCCTTGCTGACCTTTTTTGAAACGCTCGTAGTCATCATAGAAGGTCACTCTCGAGCTGTGGTTGAGCTCATAAACATTCTCGCAGAGCTCTCCGAAGGCATAAAGCAGAAGCATGAAAAACCAGAATACGAGCAGATTCTTTATCATCAGAACAATCATGCTGACACGCACTATATCCTCATTTTTAGAATCCTTATCAGTAAACAGATTTACCGCAGTTTTAATCATACGACTGTCATCAACCTCTTCAATCGTGATTTTACCGTCGGTGTAGTTCTGAGTATTAATGTAAAGCTCATCATACTTATTTATAGTGATTATATGTACAATACAAATAAGCAGCGTACCCAGAATAGCCAGAATAGTTGCCAACGTCTGAATTTTGTCTCCTGCATTGCTGAATCTTTTCATAGTGATTACCTCCGTCTGATAAAACTATAGCATTAATGAATTTAAGTTTCAATCTGAAATTTATTAATACTTTTATGAATAAACTTTAACAACCGAACTGTCATCAAATGTGTTCAGTTCGGTTAGACTATAACACATTTGTGATAAAATGTCAACATTTGCGTTCATAAGTACCGGTATAGTATCGTATAATATTACTGAGGTGATCGTATGGATAAGCAAGCTCTTGACCCTCAGTGCGTAGGTAATGCGATTTACAGATACAGACGGTGGAGAAAAATGTCTCAGGAAGTGCTTAGCGGACTTGCCGGCATCGGAAGAACGCATCTGAGCGCCATTGAGAGAGGTGAGCGCAAGCCGACTCTTGAAACTTTATACAGGCTGGCGCAGGCTCTTGGAGTGAATATGAGCGATCTGGTTGTCGAGATCGAAAAGGAACTGGAGAAAAAAGGCTGACTTTACATTTGAATACATTTGTGGTATAATCATAATATATCATTTCAGGGAGTGACAGTAAGTGAAAGGCTATATCCATTCTACAGAAAGCTTCGGAACGGTTGACGGGCCGGGAGTAAGGTTTGTGATATTCTTTCAGGGCTGTCCTATGCGCTGTCTGTATTGTCACAATCCCGATACATGGAAATTCGGGCAGGGCACACAAATGACTGCCGAGGAGCTTCTCGGGCAGTATGAGGCTGTAAAGGAGTTTATGAAAGACGGCGGTATCACCTGCACAGGCGGAGAGCCGTTGGTGCAGATCGACTTCCTGACTGAGCTTTTTGAAAAGGCAAAGGCAAGGGGTATACATACCTGCCTTGATACCTGCGGTATCTGCTTTGAGCCGAACAGCGAAACAACTGTCCTAAAATATGTACAGTTGTTAAAAGTGACTGATCTTGTAATGCTTGACATCAAGCATATTGACAGTGATGCTCATAAGAAGCTCACAGGGCATGGAAATGAGAATATACTTGCATTTGCCAAGTTCGTAAGTGACCATGCAGTGCCGATATGGATACGTCATGTGATAGTGCCGGGTATAACCGATGATGAGGGTGAGCTTCTGCGTCTGGGAGCATTTATCTCGGGGCTTAAAACGCTGAATGCGATCGATGTTCTGCCTTATCACACTATGGGAAAGGCAAAGTATGAACAGCTGGGGCTTGAATATCCCCTCGGTGACACGCCTGCACTTTCAAAGGCTGAGGCAGTAAAGGCTCGGCAAACAATTATGAGAGGGCTCAGAGAAGAGCTCCTTCGCCGTAAAAGGCAGACCTCTGCGCAATGACCGCAGAGGCTTTCTTTTTAAATAGTGGTTTTTAACCCGTCAGCTTCTGACTTAATAGAGTATATAGCCGACTTTATTTCCTCGGAAATAAAAACAAGTGTACAAAAATTAACCCTGAAACAAATTCAGGCACGGCAGGAAAAAGCTTTGATAAAAAATCTTAAAAAAATGTAAAGCGCCTTTACAAAGAGAGGCGATTGTGCTATAATAGTATTGCTGAAAAAATGACTAAAGGAGGAGCTAAGTGTGCAGAAGTCATATCTGATACTGGAAAACGGTACTATATTTGAAGGCAAGAGCTTCGGCGCTGACGGCGAGGCTATCGGTGAGATAGTTTTCACTACGGCGATGACGGGCTATCTTGAAACACTGACTGATCCGAGCTATTACGGACAGATAGTTGTTCAGACTTTTCCGCTTATTGGTAATTACGGAGTTATTCCCGAGGATTTTGAAAGCGAGTGTCCTCACGTCAGAGGCTATATTGTCAGAGATTGGTGTCAAGAACCCAGCAATTTCCGTTGCGAGGGTGATCTTGACACTTTTTTAAAGCAAAATAATATTGTCGGCCTGTACGGAATAGACACAAGACAGCTCACAAAGATTGTAAGAGAGTCGGGTGTTATGAACGGAAAGATCGTTCCCGAGGGTTCAAGCTTCGGGCTGACAGACCTCAGACAGTACGAGATTATTGACGCTGTAAAGAACACCACCTGCGATAAAGAGCAGACCTTCAGGCCCGAGGGCGAGACTAAGAGAAGAGTGGTTCTTTATGACTTCGGTGCAAAGCACAATATCGGCCGTGAGCTTGTAAAGCGTGGGTGCGAGGTAATTGTAGTGCCTGCTTATACAAGCGCTGAAAGAGTGAAGGAGCTTGCTCCCGACGGCATAATGCTCTCAAACGGCCCCGGAGACCCCGCCGAGAATAAGGAGATCATTGCAGAGCTTAAAAAGCTTATCCCGAACAAGATACCAACCTTTGGTATCTGTCTCGGACATCAGCTTCTGGCACTTGCTCACGGAGCAACTACCTCAAAGCTAAAATACGGCCACAGAGGCGCAAATCAGCCCTGTGAAAATACCGAAACGGGCAGAGTATATATAACATCTCAGAATCACGGCTATGCTGTTGATACGGAGTCGCTTCCTGCGAATGCTAAGGCTCTTTATATCAATGCGAATGACGGCACCTGCGAGGGTGTAAGATACACAAACGAGCCTGCTTTCTCGGTGCAGTTCCACCCCGAGGCCTGCGGAGGTCCGCTGGATACAGGCTTTCTGTTTGATGAGTTCGTTTCAATGATAGACAAGGCTAAGGAAAGGGAGTGATAGGATGCCGCTTAATAAGGATATAAAAAGAGTTCTTGTGATAGGTTCGGGTCCTATCGTTATAGGTCAGGCCGCAGAGTTTGACTACGCAGGTACACAGGCCTGCCGTGCTCTCAAACAGCAGGGGCTGGAGGTAATACTTATAAACTCAAACCCTGCAACTATCATGACAGACAGCGCAATGGCTGATAAGATCTATATCGAGCCCCTTACCCTTGAAACTGTCAGAAGAGTTATAAAGAAGGAACGCCCTGACAGCCTGCTCTCGACCCTCGGCGGTCAGACAGGACTGACACTCTCCATGCAGCTTGCAAAGGAGGGCTTCCTTGATGAGTACGGAGTGAAGCTTTTGGGAGCTAATCCCGAAACAATTGACAAGGCCGAGGACAGACAGCTCTTCAAGGACACTATGGAGTCTATCGGTCAGCCATGCATACCCTCGCTTGTTGTAAACACGGTAGAGGAGGCTGTAGAATTTGCAAACCAGCCGGGGATAGGCTATCCGCTGATAATCAGACCTGCATTCACTCTCGGAGGAACAGGCGGCGGAATAGTCAACAACGAAGAGGAGCTTCGTGAGATAACAAGAAACGGTCTTTACCTTTCACCTATCACTCAGGTTCTTGTTGAGAAGAGCATTGCAGGCTGGAAGGAAATAGAGTTTGAGGTAATGCGTGACTCTAAGGGCAACGTTATAACAGTCTGCTCGATGGAGAACTTTGACCCTGTCGGAGTTCACACGGGTGACTCTATAGTTATTGCTCCTGCGGTAACTCTTGCCGACAAGGAATATCAGATGCTGCGATCTGCTGCTCTGAAGATAATAGACACCCTGAAGGTAGAGGGTGGCTGCAACTGTCAGTTTGCACTTAATCCCGATTCGTTTGAGTATGCCGTTATCGAAGTAAACCCGAGAGTTTCACGTTCCTCGGCACTGGCATCTAAAGCGACAGGCTATCCTATCGCAAAGGTAGCAGCCCAGATCGCAATAGGCTACACTCTTGATGAGATCAAGAACGCTGTCACAGGCAAGACCTATGCCTGCTTTGAGCCTGCACTCGACTACGTTGTAGTCAAGCTCCCCAAGTGGCCTTTCGACAAGTTCGTATATGCAAAGCGTGAGCTCGGCACTCAGATGAAGGCAACAGGCGAGGTAATGGCTATCGGCTCGACATTTGAGCAGGCCATAATGAAGGCTGTGCGTGGTGCTGAGATAGGTCATGACTGCCTTATCTCACCTAAGATGGCAGACCTTGACGATGAGACTGTCAGAGAAAGACTTCATGACTGCACCGATGAGCGTATCTTCGTAGTTTACGAAGCACTCAGAAGGGGAGTCACTGTTGATGAGATACACGAGATAACTAAGATAGACGAGTGGTTCCTCTATAAGCTCACAAAGCTTATAGATATGGAGAATACTCTCAAATCTGACAACAGCTTTGAGACCTATCTTGAAGCAAAGAAGCTCGGCTATACCGACAAGGTGATAGAGCGCCTTACAGGCAAGCCTGTTGAAAGACCTGTTCACGCTGTTTTCAAAATGGTAGATACCTGCGCTGCCGAGTTTGCAGCTCAGACACCTTATTTCTACTCTACCTATGATAATGACGATGAAGCTTCAAAGTTCATTGCCGCAAAGGGTCACGACAGAAAGACTGTTATAGTTTTCGGCTCGGGTCCTATCCGTATCGGACAGGGAATAGAGTTCGACTATGCATCGGTACACTGTGTGTGGGCTCTGAAAGAAAAGGGCTATGACGTTGTTATCGTAAACAACAACCCCGAGACCGTATCCACCGATTTCGACACTGCCGACAGACTGTATTTTGAACCTCTCACCGATGAGGACGTAATGAACATCATCAGGGTTGAAAGACCTGTAGGCGTTGTGGTTGCCTTCGGAGGACAGACCGCTATCAAGCTTACAAAGCACCTTGCCAAAAACGGCGTTAAGATAATGGGCACACCGCCCGACGCAATTGACTGTGCCGAGGACAGAGAGCGCTTTGATGAGCTCCTTGAAAAGTATCAGATCAAGCGTCCTGAGGGCTTTACCGTAATGACCTGCGAGGAGGCTCTGGAGATCGCAAACAGGATACACTATCCTGTTCTGATGCGTCCCTCATACGTCCTCGGAGGACAGAATATGATAATCGCCTTCAATGATGACGACATCAGGGAATATATGGCGATAATCCTCGATCACGGTATTGAGAATCCTGTGCTGATAGACAAGTACCTTATGGGAACAGAGCTTGAGGTCGATGCTATCTGCGACGGCGAAGAGATACTTATCCCGGGCATTATGGAGCATATCGAGAGAACGGGCATACATTCGGGAGACTCTATCGCAGTTTATCCTGCATGGAACGTGTCCGACAAGCTTATGGAGCGCATAGTTGACTGTTCGAGAAAGCTTGCTGTTGCTCTCGAAACAAAGGGTCTTGTAAATATCCAGTACATCGCATACAACGATGAGATCTATATTATCGAGGTAAACCCGAGGTCATCAAGAACTATCCCCTATATCTCAAAGGTAACGGGCGTTCCTATGGTTGACCTTGCAACAAGGGCTATGCTCGGAGAAAAGCTTGCCGATATGGGCTACGGAACAGGCCTTTACAGAAATTCGCCTTATGTGGCAGTTAAAGTGCCTGTGTTCTCGTTTGAAAAGCTCATTGGTGTAGACAATCAGCTCGGTCCCGAGATGAAGTCAACAGGTGAGGTGCTTGCAGTATCGAACTCTCTGGAGGAGTCACTTTATAAGGGCCTTATCGCAGCAGGCTACAGGCTTGACCAAAAGGGCGGAGTGTTCATAACTGTCAGAGATGCCGACAAGGCAGAGATACCGCAGACAGCAAAAATGTTCCAGGATCTGGGCTTCAAGCTTTATGCCACTAAGGGCACAGCCGAGGCGCTCAGACAGCACGATATTGAAGCTGAGGTCGTATCAAAAATTCACGAAGATCCCGAAAACAATACTATCACTCTTATCGAAAGCGGAAAGATATCTTATGTTATCTCTACCTCTTCAAAGGGCAGAATACCTTCCCGTGACTCGGTAAAAATCAGAAGAAAGACCGTAGAGTGGAATATCCCGTGTCTTACCTCGATAGATACTGCAAATGCGATAGCCTCGTCTATCAGAAGCAAGTATACCGAGTCGAACACCGAGCTTGTTGATATAAACAACCTTAGAAGTGAAAAGCATACCTATCACTTCACAAAAATGCACGGGTGCGGAAATGACTACATCTACTTCAACTGCTTTGACAAGGAGATCGACAACCCCGAGGGTATGGCTCTTGCCCTTTCGGACAGGCACTTCGGTATCGGCGGAGACGGGATAGTGCTT
>CAMMYU010000137.1:0-24755 GCA_946528545.1 uncultured Ruminococcus sp. | reverse complement strand
AGTCAAGGAGAATTTGGGTAATATGACGGAAAGCTGGCAAGCAGATGATGTGCAGAGGCGTTAGCCGCGGGTCGTGCGGTGTTGCCTTAACAAAAGGAGCTGACCTTTATGACCTATGAAGAAGCCTTATCCGCGATCCCGAAGGGGCGCTACCGCCATTACAAGGGCAATGAATATGAGGTGCTTGAAATAGCGCATCACTCCGAAACTCTTGAAGCAATGGTTGTGTACCGTGCGCTCTACGGCAAGTATGAGGTCTGGGTACGTCCTGCTGAAATGTGGAATGAAAAAGTCGGTGATGTGCTAAGGTTTACGAAGATCGACTGAGAGGTAACAGTATGAGACAGATCGATATGTTCCCGACAAGATCTATGGGTGAGCTGGAATACTGCATCGGGCGTGTTCTGCCGTTCGGAGCAACGGTTATTGAAGACGGTGTGAATTTCAGTATCTTCTCAAAAGAGGCGGACGGCTGTACTCTTCTTCTGTACAACAGGGGAGAGAGTGAGCCTTATGCCGAGATACCGTTTCCTGAGGAATTCCGTATCGGAAATGTGTATTCAATGCTGGTTTTCGGAATTAATATTGAGGATACTGAATATGGCTACCGCTTTTCGGGCGTAAATGACCCGAGTGCAGGACTGCGCTTTGACAGCAGTAAGGTACTGCTTGACCCGTATGCAAAATCTGTATCGGGAAGAACTGTCTGGGGCAGAAAACCCGACAGCGGCAGGCAGTTTGTTCACAGAGGACAGCTTATCCGTGAGGACTATGACTGGGAGGGCGACAAGCCTCTTGAAATACCTGTGAAGGATCTTGTTATCTACGAAATGCACGTGCGAAGCTTTACAAACGGAGCACAAAGCAATGTAAAGTTCCCGGGGACATACTATGCCATAGTTGAGAAGATACCGTATCTGAAGGAGCTTGGGATAAACTGCATAGAGCTTATGCCGATATTTGAATTTGACGAGTTTGAGAACACCCGTGAAATGAACGGAAAAAGGCTTTATAATTACTGGGGCTATTCGACAGTATGCTTTTTTGCACCGAAGGCAGGCTACGCAGCAGCAGGACCTATAGGTCTGGAGACCGATGAGCTTAAAAATCTAATAAAAACCCTTCACAAAAACGGTATAGAGGTAATTCTTGATGTTGTGTTCAACCATACGGCAGAGGGCAATGAAGACGGCCCTGTTATCTCCTACAAGGGGATAGACAACAGGACCTATTATCTGCTTACGCCCGAGGGCTGGTACTATAATTTCAGCGGCTGCGGCAACACGATGAACTGCAATAACTCTGTGGTCAGAAATCATATTCTGGATTGTCTGCGCTACTGGGTATCGGCATATCATATCGACGGCTTCCGCTTTGACCTTGCCTCTATCCTCACCCGTGACAGCAGCGGTGCCCCGATGCTCTCTCCGCCGCTTCTTGAAACTATGGCTCATGATGCAGTTCTCGGAAGCACTGTCCTCATTGCCGAGGCATGGGACGCAGGCGGGCTTTATCAGGTAGGGCGCTTCCCATCATGGAACCGCTGGAGCGAATGGAACGGCAAATACCGTGACTGTGTAAGGCGCTTTATAAAGGGCGGTGCGGAATGTGCTCCCGAGTTTTATGACAGGGTAAGCGGCTCGGCTGACCTTTACGGCGGAAGAACTTCAAATGCGTCTGTCAATTTTATTACCTGCCATGACGGCTTTACTATGTATGACCTTGTGTCCTACAATCAGAAGCACAATGAAGCCAACGGCGAGGACAACCGTGACGGCTGCAATGACAATGACAGCTGGAACTGCGGAGCAGAGGGCGATACCGATGACCCCGAGATAAATGCCCTCAGGAACAGGCAAATGCGCAATATGTTCACAGTGCTGATGACAAGCAGAGGTGTTCCTATGATGCTTTCGGGAGATGAGTTTGCAAACACTCAGTTCGGAAACAACAATGCCTACTGTCAGGATAATGAGATTTCCTATCTTAACTGGGAAAAGCTCAGTGAAAACAAAGAACTTTTCAAGTATGTGCAGAGCCTTATCTCTTTCAGGAAAGCACACCCTGTGTTAAGAAGTGCAAGCTATGATTTCGGGCATAACGGCACAGGCTATCCCGAGCTGTCCTTCCACAGCCTTACCCCGTGGCAGTGTGACAGGGGACAGAGCACACATACTCTTGCATATCTGTATGCAGAGGATCACAAGCGCTTCGGGACAAAGCGTGACTGCTTTATCTATGTGATGATAAATGCTCACTGGGAGGCCCACACATATCAGCTTCCTGTTATCCCCGAAGGCATGAGCTGGCATTTGCTCTGCCGATCGTCGGGCAAAGCATACAGTGTCGGGAGAGAAAAGCCCCTCGGCAATATAGAGCGCTTTGAGCTCGGACCGAGAGAATCTGCGGTAATTATAGGAAAATAAGCAAATCCCTCTGCAAAAAGCAGAGGGATTTCAGCTTGTTGCAAAAGCTCTTTTAAGCTGATAATCAGTACTCGATATTCAGAAATTCGTTGAAGCCTGTAACTTCAAATATTTCAAGTATCTCATCTCTTGCGCCGATGATCTTGAGTGAGCCGCCTTTTTCTTCAAACTGCTGCTGCAGAGCTGTTATCAGACGAAGTCCCGAAGAAGAAATGTATGAGACCTTCTTGAAATCCAGATCAAGAGCCTTTATCTCAGCAGGCAGAGAAAGCAGAGCATTCTCATATTCGGGAGCTGTTTTTGCATCTATTCTGCCCTCAAGTTCAACTGTAGCCTTGTTTCCGTTTGTAATCATATTAAGTTCCATAGTAATTGTCCTTTCAAAAAGTATTATATTTAATTGTAACACTGTTGAGGCAATATGTCATCAGACATTTATCAAATGAAAAGCATTTTTGTAAGTTTAAACACAATTGAAGTGTTTAATTTGTTTATATCATCCAATCAAAACGGTCCGCAAACCCTTATAAACTATGACTTTAAGCTGATGTGGTTGACAAAATCGGAAATTGGTGTTATTATAAACTTACTATATTAGCTAAGACTAATGGTAATTTCTTACAGGAAGGATGTATTACAATGATCGACATTAAAAACATAGCACTTTTCGCAGGCGGAGTTGTCTGCGGCTCGGAGAGCTCCTTGCGGAATGGACAAGAAAGAAGTCGGTTGATGAGCTTGCAAGCGTGATGTCTCTCGGAATTGACAAGGTATGGATCAGGAGAGACGGCACTAATGGTGCTTGGAGCACTCGGTGTTATAGCACCGACAACCTCGGCACTGCTTCATAACGGCTCAACGATAGCGATAGCGCTTTCCGCTATGAGACCGCTTAACGAAAACTGACATAACTAAGACCGCACCAAAGATGAGGTGCGGTCTTAGTGTTATGATCTGTTTTATTTAGAATTGTTCAAGGTGTTTTTCAGCTTCTTGGAGTTGTTCTTCTTTGTATGCGCTGTATTATTGTTCTTATCTTTTTCCTTGAGCTGCTTGTTCTTTACAGCTGACATTCTCTTAGCCATTATCTTGTCTCTGAACATCTTGGGCGCTGCAATGAAATCCTTCAGTCTTTCCTGATTGATCTGTCCCTCGCTGTTGAACAGATCCTTTGTAGCGTCCTCAAATTCAGAGGAGTGTCTTACTCTGTTGTAGGTAGTCTTGTAGGGAAGGTTGGGATTGTCAACATACTTATCCTTTATCTCGCCTGTTTTGAAGTCGCAGAGCATCTCGTGATGTGTAACTGTTGCCATCATTCTGAGTATCATTCTCTGCTGCTTTTCGCTGTAATTGTGATCTGGGCTGTTCTTAGCTAATTTGCGGAGATCGTCATAGCTCTCCTTTGCCTTTTCGTAAAGCTCACGTTTGCTGCGGATCATTTCATTTTCAGCCTGTTCACCGAGATCGTTGGAGTACTCCTCAGCCTTTTCCTTGTAGATTTTTTCGGCATTCTCCATAGCCGTAGTCTGATTGCTTGCAACCTCCTTGTCAATATCGAGCTGTATCTTATCAAGGTCATATCTGAACTCATTTACTGTTTTGAGGGCAAGCTTCATAAGGTCTATTCTGTCGAGGGTCTTCTGCTCGTAGTCCTTGTTTCTGGGCTTATTCTTTTGCTTGCGGTCAAGGTACTTCTGAATCTTCTCCTCGGCAGTTTCCTTGAGTGCGGTGATCTTTTCGAGCATCTCGCTTCTCTTTTCGAGATCCTCCTCCTCGTTGAGTGCCTTCATAGCAGTGTCAAGATCTCTCAGAGCCTTGGTTGCGTTTTTGAACTCTCCGCTGCTGCGGTGAACTGCTGCGTCAGCGTCAGCGCAGGCTCTTACAAGTCCCTCAAACTTGTTCTCGGACTCGTTCATGTACTTAACAGCGTTTCTCTCCATCTGAGTGTGTGGTTCAAATCTTGTTTCAGCAATATATATGCCGTTGAGCACATAGTCAAGCTCATCGCCCTTGGCACTATTGACGAGCATTGTCTGGACATCTGCACTTGAGGGCAGCCCCGTTACCTTAGGATCTTCAGCTACATCGCCCTCGATCCTGATGTTTTTGGTGAACTCTCCGCTGGAGACGATCTTTGCAAGAGAATGACCCAGCTCGATAGATTTCAGGAGCTTATTCTTTTCAAACTTCTCAGTGAGAGGAGGATCTATCGGTGACTTGTAAGCATCAAACATCATTTCCTTTTCAGTAAACCACTGAAGGAAGGGCTTGCCTGTGTTTGCATTCCTTGCCTGAGCCTGAGCGATCATCTCTTCTGTCTTCTTTGTATAAACATAGTTGCATACAGCCCTAGAGACCTGACTTACAGATGAGCCCAGCTCTCTGTTGCAGGCAAGGAACTTGCAGCCCTCACGGTAGTTCATAAGCTCAGATCTTACACCTAACAGAGGACTCTGCATATCTTTGAAATGATCTGTTAGCTTATGGTAGGTATCGATCTGTGGGTTTTCAGCCTTTGCAAGATCGACCACCTTATTCTGAACGTGTTTGAGCTCCTGCCATGCGTCATGCTGAACAGCGTGCAGGTGCAGAAGCTGGCAGTACTGCTTGTTCTGCAGCAGGTCAGGCTGACTGAAATCTATTGTTACAGCAGCATCGTTTATCATTTTAGTGAGGTTCTTATAGCCTGTGTAAAGTGTCTGAGCTATCTGGTTCTGAGCGTCCTCTCCGCCCTTTGCGATAAGCTGTGAGAACTTGTCAAACATTGCCTGCTTTCTGTCGAGACCCTTCTTAGGGTCGGAAACAGTTTCAAAATCCATACCCTCGTTGATAAGGGCAAGTATAGAGATAGACATAACTGCTGAACGGTCAACAGAGAAGGACATATCGTGAGCTCTTCTCATACGAACATTTGGGTCCTGATATTTCTCGCCGATGAAGAGATCGAAGTTGCCCTTGTCAAATGGGTTTGTCTCATTGAAGACCTTCATAGACTCGCCGAAGAGCTCCTTTTCAAGGTCAGCCTCAAGCTGTTTTTTAAGCTTTACGCTGACATCCATATCCCTTGCAACTGTCTGACGAAGCTTTCCTAAAAAGTCCATTCTCTCCTTGTTTTCGGGAGCATCGGGAGCTGTTTCGAGAGAGAGCACCTTGTCGATATCACGCAGAACAAATTCATTTGCAAGGTTGAAGTTATGCACATGATTAAAGGTTACGCCCAGCGTATCCTCGTTCATTTCCTTTGCTCTTGCAGCTGAATCATTAAGGTGATCGATAAGCTTGTCATAATAGTATGCAGCATCATGAACTCCTTCGGGACGTGCACCGCCCTCGGGAAGAGGATAGCGGTACTTTCCGACTTCATTGTTGAAATCCGAATAAACGCGGCAGTTCTGGTCTACGACTGTTGGGTCGATCGAATTAAATCCTGTTTCTTTAACATCAATAGCGGGCATTGTGATTACCTCCTGAATTAAATTGAGCTTGTGTTTTTTGCTCTTCTGTAAGTAATACCCGAAGCCCTCCGCATTGGGTGCAGAAAACTGAGAAATAATTTTTTCAGACCTTTCATTTCACAGCAAAAAGCTCTGAATATGTAAACAAATTTAGCTGAAATAGTAAAATTAAGTGAAGCCTATTGACAAAGCTTTAACAATGGTCTATAATAGGTGCATGAAGAGTAAGAGCATTTACGTTAAGTGCCGAACGGACGGAGAGTTGTCGGGCGGACGAAAAGCTTATGCTTGCGGTTTATGCTTTGCATCTCGCTTCATGTGGCATCTAAGCGCTCCTTTCTTGTCGTATGAGTGAGAGAGGAGGTTTTTTATGTCTGATAAAACTAATTACACTAATGTGCCGGGGTCTGAGCTCAGGCTTTTCAAGTCAACCAAGGTGCTTGCAGTTTCGGCAATACTGATAGCTATGAGCATAGTGCTCGGAAAGATGCTGGCTATCAATATCGGCGACAGCATAAGGCTCAGCTTTGAGAATCTGCCGATACTCATTACAGGAGTATTCTTCGGGCCTGCGATAGGCATGGCTGTAGGTGCAGGCGCTGATATAGTCGGCTGTCTGATAGTGGGCTATTCGATAAACCCGATAATTACGATAGGTGCGGCTGCAATAGGCTTTTTCTCGGGTCTTATGGCAAGGGCTATCAGGGTGGACAACAACGCTGTCAGGGTGTTTGTATCAGTGCTTACGGCACATATAATTGGCTCAATGCTGATAAAGTCAATCGGTATGAGGATATATTTTCACACGCCGTTCATGGTGCTGTTCCTGAGGATACCCATATATCTTATCGTAGGCGCCATAGAGGGTTATATCATCTATGCGCTGCGCAAGAACAAGTATTTTATGTCTCAGTTGGAGAAAGTTCTGAGAAAATAAGACATTCCGACCGTTTCTGCCGATGACAGAAGCGGTCTTGTATTTGGAAGTGATTAAAATGGATATAAATGAAGTCAACAGCTACCTTGAGCTGACAGCCTCAAGGGGAAGCCGCCCGGGGCTTGAGCGTGTAAGCGAGCTTATAAAGCTTCTTGGTGAGCCGCAGAAAAAGCCTCGGGTAATTCATGTTGCAGGCACTAACGGAAAGGGCTCCTGCTCGGCAATGCTGTCAAGGGTGCTCAGCTTATCGGGCTATAAGACGGGCTATTATTCATCGCCTGCACTGACAGATATGAAGGAGAGCTTTCTTATAAACGGCGAGCCGATAAGCGAAAAGCGCTTCTGTACCCTTATAGAAAAGGTAAAGCCCTATGCCGAGAGCATGGAGGATAAGCCTACTCAGTTTGAGCTGCTGGCTATGTGTGCTTATCAGTATTTTGCCGATGAGAACTGTGACATCGCAGTTATGGAGTGCGGAATGGGCGGAGAGCTTGACGCAACCAATGTTATAGATAAGCCGCTTCTCTCTGTCATAACAGGCATATCGACCGACCACACTCAGTTCCTCGGAGATACCACTGCCGGGATAGCGGCTCACAAGGCTGGAATAATAAAGCAGGGCAGACCGGTAGTTCTCGGGGGCTGTGACGGCAAAGCCTATGAGGTCATAAGAAATAAAGCAGAGATGCAAAACGCCCCTCTGCGTACTGTCAGCTATAAGGAGCTTCGGGTGCTTTCCTGCGAGCTTGGCAAAACTGCTATAGCCTATAAGGGTAAGGAGTATACGCTCTCACTTTCGGGAACATATCAGGCGAAGAATGCGGCTCTTGTGCTTGAAGCGATAGAGATCCTCAGAGCCGAGGGACTTATGATCCCCGATGAAAAAATCAGGGACGGTTTAAGCTCTGTGGTCTGGAAAGGGCGCTTTGAGCTGCTTTCCCGTAAGCCTGTCATTATCTATGACGGCGGCCACAACGCAGAAGGCCTTACCGAAACAGCCGAGAGCATAAAGCGGTATCTTGGCGGAAAAGCCGTAATGCTTATGGGTGTTATGGCAGACAAGGAGTACAAGCTCTATCCCGATATTCTTCGTGGTATAGCGGAGTATATCGTTACTGTCCGCCCCGATAATCCAAGGTCGCTTGACCCTGAGATACTGTTGGAGGTCTTTAATGCAGGCGGTATTTCGTCTGTTGCCTGCGAGCCTCTTTCAGACGGGCTTAAACGTGCGGTAAAGCTTGCGGAAGAAAAAAAGCTTCCGCTGGTGATAGCAGGAAGCCTTTATATGTACAAGGAGATAATTGAAGCTTTGAACAAAATAAAAGCCGAGGACTGACCTCGGCTTTTTATTATGCGTAGCATCTATAGATGATATATGCGGTATAAGCGCAGTAGCAAAGCACCATTACTATACCTTCCCAGCGATTGACCTCGTTCTTTGTTTTCGAGAAAATGAGTGTCAGTACAGTAACTCCGAGGAGAACTATCGTATCTACCAGCAGGTCGGGGTCTACCTTGATAGGCGAGAGAGCCGAAGCTATACCCAGGATAAACAGTATATTGAAAATCGACGAGCCAATAGCATTACCCATAGCGATTCCTGCATTGCCTTTTTTAGCCGCAACCACCGAGGTCACAAGCTCGGGCAGTGATGTGCCTATAGCAACTATAGTAAGTCCTACCAGTGTTTTTGACATTCCAAGCTGCTCGGCTATCTTGCTTGCATTGTCAACTACAAGGTCGCCGCCGAAGATAATAGCGGCAACTCCGCCGATGATATAGATGATGCTCAGCCATACGGGAAGTATCTTCACATCGTCTGCGGCTTCACGGTTTTTAAGGGCGCTTCTGACAACTATCACTATATAAGCTATGATACCAAGCAGCAGCAGTATACCCTCAAACCTTCTGATATAGCCGTTCTTTCCGCTGCCGAAATTGAAGATCATAACAAGCAGGGCGGCAGTAACAGCAATGTTCCACCACATATCACGCCTGAGCATTTCCTTAGGTGTCGGCACAGCCTTGAACAGCGCACAGACACCTATTACCATCAGGAGATTGAACATATTCGACCCGATAACATTACCGAGAGAAATATCCGCATTCCCCGAAAGCCCCGAGGTGATACTTACTGCCGCCTCAGGACAGCTTGTGCCTATCGACACGATAGTCAGTCCGATAACGACCGACGGCACTTTAAGTATCCCCGCAACCGAGGAAGCACCGTCAACAAAGAAATCCGCACCTTTGATAAGCAGAACAAAGCCTGCTATCAGTAAAACATAAGTCAGCAATTTTTCATCTACTCCTTTTCTGTGCCGTACAGCAAAGCACAAAAAGAGACTTTTACTGCACAGCAAATAATGCAATAAAAGTCTCGTTACAAACATAAGTCAGGACACCGTCCGGCTTCCCGAAGCTGACCTTAGGTAAAGCGTGCTGACGAACGGCATCACACTGCAAAGCAGTGCTAACTACTCCCTGATATCATCTGTAATTATACACCCAAGCTCCGAATTTGTCAAGAAGCTGCCTTTATTTTGTATATTTATCCAGTATATCGGTGAAGTCAAAGGTCGCAAAGTAGTCCTTAGGTGTCTCGGCACGTCGGATCATATCGAAGGTTCCGTCCTCGTGGAGAAGAATTTCTGCGTGCTTCAGTCTGCCGTTATAGTTGTAGCCCATAGCATAGCCGTGAGCACCGGTGTCATGAATAACGAGGATATCGCCTATGTTTATCTCGGGGAGCATACGGTCGATAGCAAACTTGTCGTTGTTCTCACAGAGAGAGCCTGTAACATCGTACTTGTGGTCACAGGGCTCGTTTTCCTTTCCGAGAACCGTGATGTGGTGATATGCTCCGTACATAGCAGGCCTCATAAGGTCGCAGGCGGTAGCATCAACACCGATGTACTCTTTGTATATATGCTTCTGATGAACACATTTCGTAACGAGATGGCCGAAAGGAGCAAGCATATATCTTCCAAGCTCGGTAAATATAGCTGCATCTCCAAGACCTGCAGGCACCATGATCTCCTCAAATGCCTGACGAACACCCTCGCCGATAGCAAAAATGTCATTCTGCTCGTCATCGGGCTTGTAGCCTACACCAACTCCGCCAGAGAGGTTTACAAACTTGATATCCACTCCGACCTCATTGTGAAGCCTTACAGCAAGGTCGAAAAGAATACGGGCAAGCTTAGGATAGTAAGCATTCGATACAGTGTTAGAGGCTAAGAAAGCGTGAATTCCGAAATGCTTAGCGCCCTTCTCTTTAAGTATCTTAAAGCCCTCGAAAAGCTGCTCCTCGGTAAAGCCGTACTTAGCCTCACCCGGGGTGTCCATTATCTGCGACTCGATAGCGAAAGCTCCGCCCGGATTGAAGCGGCAGCAGATGTTCTCGGGAATGCCGCAGAGCTTGTCCAGAAACTCAATGTGAGTGAAGTCATCAAGATTTATGTAAGCGCCGAGCTCACGGGCTTTGAGGTAATCCTCCTTCGGGGTAACGTTTGAGGAAAACATAATGTCCTCGCCCTTGAAGCCGCAGCAGTCACTGAGCATAAGCTCTGTCAGCGATGAGCAGTCAACTCCGCAGCCCTCTTCCTGTAAAATTTTCAGGATAAACGGGTTAGGCGTAGCCTTTACAGCGAAGTACTCTCTGTAGCCCTTGTTCCATGAAAATGCCTTGTTGAGGTCTCTTGCTCTCTGTCTTATGCCCTTTTCATCGTAAACGTGGAAGGGAGTCGGGAACTGAGCCGCGATCTCCTCGGCTTTTGCTTTGTCAATAAACGGTGTTTTCATATTGATCTGTCCTTTCTATGAAAATACAATAATATCATAGCATTTTTGACGGGATTCGTCAAGCGTTTGAAGAAAAATCATAATATCGTTGCACTAACTATTGACAATGAGTCCGTTTTTTGGTATAATAGACAAGTAAAAATTTTTTCGGAGCAAGAAAAATAAAAGCGCTCCGTCCGAGAGGTAATTTATCGGGATAACGAAAGGAACGATCATCGTTTTGACTAGGATTATACGCCCTTTTATTGCCTTCGCTGCCGTGATGATATTCATGGCGGTGTTTTTGTCAATAAAGGGCTTTGCTTATGATTACGGTTCAATAACGGGTACGAATGCTTCGGGTGCATCTATAAGCTTTGATGACTATGAAGAGGTAAGCATACTTGACTTTGATGCAGACCCCTCAGGCAAGACGGATTCTGCGCCTGCATTTCAGGACGCACTGAGCTATGCTCACAGGCACGGCACTGACAAGAAGCTTGTAAAGATAGTAATACCCGAGGGCACTTATGTGCTCAAGAAAACGCTGTACATATTCTCAAATACGTGGATAAGCGCTGATAAGAATGCAGTAATGGTCAGAAACCATGCGGCAGGAAGCATCATGCGTAATTATCAGGAGGATGACAAGGGCGGCTATGCCGCTGATAAGCGCATTGTTGTCGAGGGCGGTGTCTGGGACGGCAGACCCTCGGCATCAAGCTATGAGTTCTCGAATTTCAGGTTCGGTCACATGAGCGACCTTATTATAAAGGATCTGGTTGTCAAGAACAACTATAACGGCCACCATATCGAGCTTGGCGGTGTGCAGAGAGTAACGATAGATAACTGTGAGGTCTGCGGTTTTACGGGTGCAAGCCGAAAAGAGGCAATACAGCTTGACACCATGATAAATGAGAGCGTGTTCAACAGCTATGCACCGTTTGACAATACTGCCTGCGACAATGTAGTTATCAAAAACTGCTATTTCCATGACCTTGACAGAGCAGTGGGCTCACATTCGGGTATGGTGGGAGTGTACTACACAAATATAGTTATTTCGGGCTGTACCTTTGAAGACCTGTACGGCTCGGCTATTCCTATGGTGAACTATAAGAGTTGTCTTATCGAGAACAACAAGATGACAGATGTAGGCACAGGAATTGACATAAAGCACATGGCGCTCGAATCTATGGAGTATTTCTACGGCAACGAGGATACCGAGGGAAACATCAATGACAATGCTAATATTGTTATAAGAAACAATACCATTACTAATAAAGTAACGTCTAAAGTGCCGACCCCCTATGCGATAAGGCTTTACGGCAAGCAGATAACCGACAGCTCTCAGCTTCCCGATTATAATTTTGCGGTAAGGGGTGTCAAGATCACAGGAAATACTATCAAGGCGGCAGGTGCAGCTATCGCTATGGCTGATGTGTCGGGCATTTTTATTGACTCAAACACACTGAGCTTCAATACCGATGACAAGCACCTTAGCGATGTTGATAATATTATTGCCTATTCGGGCGCTGATATGACGATCTCGAACAATAATATCTCGGGCGGTGACGGCAGCGGTATACATCTTCAGGACGGCAGCGCCGACACCATTTCGGGGAATACCGTAAGCGGCTCTGCGGATAACGGTATCTCAATAAGCGGTACACAGGACTGCACTATAGAGTCAAATATGATAAACTCGCCTGCAAGTCACGGAATAAGGCTCGCTGACGGCTGCAAGGGCGCATCGGTTATGTACAATGAGGTGTCTTCGGCAGGCGGTCATGCGCTGCTTACAAAGGGCTGCTCGGTCGAGGCAGGCGGAAATACCTTCACAGGCAGCGGTTCAAATGCACTTGCGGCCGAGGAAGGCTCGGTTGTCAAGTTCTTTGCGACCAAGTCCTCATATAACACAAATTACGGTATCAAGGCGTCGGGAAACTCGACTGTATATATAAGCACCGATACCTTTGAGGGCAACGGCAAGGGTAATATTTTCGCAGAAGACGGCAGCAGTATTTTCCTTAATTCTGCGAAGAATTTCGGAACTGACAGCGTCACCAGCTCCACAGTTGAGCTAAGCTGGGACGAGATCTCAATGGCTGACAAGTATCTTATCTACAGACGTATAAACACAGGCGATGCCGATTTTGAGCTTCTGACCGAAACAGGCGCTCTCAGCTACACCGATGATAAGGCTCTGCCTGCAACGAGGTATACCTACAGGGTAGAGGGCGTTATCTATACAGAAAGCGGAGAGTGCATAGGAAAGGCCTCAGACGTATCACTGAGAACGCACCTGTCTATTTCAGCCTGCGAATCCGATATAGCGGAGCAGGTTGCATATACAGGCTCAGCGAGAACACCTATGTTCAATATTTACCTTGACGGCTGTGAGCTTGTAAAAGACGTTGACTACTATGTGGTTTACACGAATAATATATCTGTCGGCAGGGCAAGGGCTACAGTTTTCGGAAAGGGTCAGTACTGCGACAGTAAGGAATTTGAGTTTGACATAGTGCTCGGCAGGGCAGGCAGCTTCGAGTACAAGCCTGCGAACAGCTACTATCTCAGCACTGTCTACAGCCCCTCGGGCGTGAATATGAGGGCAGAGAGCTGCACAGTATATACTGTAAAGGCCGAGAAAATGAAGCCCTCGGCAAAGAAGATAAAGTTCAGCTCCTTTTATGAGCCCGAGGACTACATCAACGAGCTCAAGGCAGACGCTCCTGTTATAACTGTCCGCACCTCAAGGACGGTAGGCGGAGAGCAGATCTTCGGAGCAGTATTATAAGAAGCAAGCCGTCCGAGGAGATCGGGCGGCTGATAATGTAAAGATTTTGTAAAAGCCCTTGACTTTCAAATCAAAATGCTGTATAATATACAAGTTGATTGAAAGATCAATGCTGCTATGGCTCAGGTGGTAGAGCACATCCTTGGTAAGGATGAGGTCACCAGTTCGAATCTGGTTAGCAGCTCTGGCCGCCCGCAGGTAACTGCGGGCGTTTTTTTTGTTTGTATAAGAGAAAAAGGAGCTGAAAAACAGCTCCTTCTTTTTTACTCTATAACTGCATTAGCCAGCATAAGCTTTATACGGTTTTCCTGATTTACTTTTGTAGCACCCGGGTCATAGTCAATAGCGACAATATTTGCGTCGGGATAGGCTTCCTTAATTCGCCTTGACATTCCCTTTGCAACTATGTGGTTCGGCAGGCAGCCGAATGGCTGAGTGCAGATGATGTTCTTTGTACCTGTCTCCGCAAGAGCCGCCATTTCAGCCGTGATGAGCCAGCCCTCGCCCATTTTAACACCCTGATTCATGTACTTGTCAGCGCATTTTCTCAGGTGCTCAAAGTCATGAGGCGGCTGGAAATCGGAATTCTCTTTAATGATCTTTATCTGCTGCTTCTGGAACTTGTAAAGCACATCGTAGCCTATTCCGAAGAGCACAAAGTCCTTGCCCTTGTTGTCATAGAGGTAGCCGTCATTGACAGAATCCGATGCGCAGTAGAGCACGAAGTCCAGAAGTCCCGGGACATTCGGCTCACAGCCCTCCTCAAGCAGGAAGTTGTTCAGGTCATTGTTCGCAAGAGGGGAGTACTTAACATATATCTCGCCCACTATGCCGACCTTCGGCTTTTTCTCCTTAGACCTCGGGATAGCGCTGAAATCTCTGAGCATAGCAAGATAAATGCTCTTTGTAGCCATGTATCTGCTCTTAGTCTCAAAAAGCTTTCCGAGCCTGTGCTGCCAGCGTGCAAGAAGCTCATCGGTCTGACCCTTTTTGAGCTCGTAGGGCTTGCACTGGTTGTAAAGGAGCATAAGCATATCGCCGTAAAGCACCGCATAGATAAGCCTCAGTGCGATGCCGGGTGTCATCGGGAAGGCTGGGTTTTTCTCCAGACCGCTGAAATTAAGAGATATAACAGGTACCTGCGGATATTTCGATGCAATAGCCTTTCTTATCAGGTGTATATAGTTTGAGGCTCTGCAGCCGCCGCCCGTCTGTGACATGATAAGTGCAGTTCTGTCAACGTCATACTTTCCGCTGTCGAGAGCATCCATAAACTGACCTATAACAAGGAGTGCAGGATAGCAGGTATCATTATGAGTGTTTTTAAGACCCTCATCTATAACATTTCGTGAGGTGTTCTGCAGAAGCTCCATTTTGTAGCCGTACTTCTCATATATCTTGATTATAAGCTTGAAGTGTATCGGCAGCATATCGGGGATAAGGATAGTGTAGCCCTTTTCCTTCATTTCTTTTGTGAATACAGTTTTGTAAACTCTGTCCGAGCCGCCTATGTTCTTTCTGGCGAGCTCCGCATCTGTCATTTTGCTGCTCATACTGCAACACCTTCTTTCTCTTCCTCAGCTTCCTTGCGGCTCTGCTTCTCTTCGAGGGCAGCCGCAAGAGATCTCAGCCTTATCTTAGCAGCACCGAGGTTTGTGATCTCGTCAATTTTAAGCTGAGTGTATAGCTTGCCCTTCTCTTCGAGGATAGCCCTGACCTCATCGGTAGTGATAGCGTCAATTCCGCAGCCGAATGATACAAGCTGTACAAGCTGCATATCATCGTGGCGGCATACGTACTGAGCTGCTCTGTAAAGTCTTGAATGGTATGTCCACTGGTTGAGGACATCAAGTGCAGGCGTATCAACAAGGTTCGATACGCTGTCCTCCGTTATAACTGCAAAGCCCAGTGATGCTATCAGCTTGTGTATACCGTGATTTATCTCGGGGTCAATGTGGTAAGGCCTTCCTGCAAGGACTACTATCTGCTCGCCCTTGCGCCTTGCCTCCTCAATTATCTGAGCTGCCTTTGCCTCAATGTCACGGCGGTATCTGAACTGCTCGGAGTAAGCCTTGTTAAGAACTGCGTGTACCTCGGCCTTAGTGACGCCGTATTTCGAGAGCGCCTTTGCAACTGTCTTAGCCACATGATTCTTGCGGTTGATGTCAAGGTACGGCGCTATGAAGTTATCGTCATTCAGCTTGTCATTGTTTGCCTGTAAAAGCTCCGGATAGTATGCAACTACAGGGCAGTTATAGTGATTGTCCGACTGTCCCTCGTCCATATTGTAGCTCATGCAGGGGTAGAAGATAAAGTCAACATTCTTTTCAAGCAGGCTCTCAATATGACCGTGAGCAAGCTTTGCAGGATAGCATACAGTATCCGATGGGATAGTCTGCTGACCCTTGTAATATGTGGCTCTTGTAGATTCCTCCGAGAGCACAACCTCAAAGCCGAGCTCTGTAAGCAGTGTTGCAAAGTACGGCATAAGGTCATAATATGAGAGTGCCAGCGGCAGCCCTACTCTTGCTCTCGGATCAGCAGGCTTTCTGTCAGCGTAGGAGAGTATCTTCTTATATTTATACTCTACAAGATTCTCTGTCCTGTCGGTGAGCTTTATGCCTGCGCCCTTTTCGCACCTGTTGCCCGAGGTGAAGCGGTGTCCGTCATTGAAGCGGATTATAGTCAGGTTGCAGTGAGCGCCGCAGCCGCCGCAGGTAACAGCCGATGACTTGTAGGAGAACTCCTCAAGCTGCTGCTGAATGAGCACTCCCGAGGGCTCATCGCTGTTTTTTGATTTTTCCTTTGCAAACAGCGCACAGCCGAAAGCACCCATAAGCCCTGCGATAGCAGGCCTGATAACGTTTCTTCCGAGCTCCTGCTCAAATGAGCGAAGCACAGCGTCATTAAGGAAGGTGCCTCCCTGAACGACTATATTTTTACCAAGCTCGTCTATCGACTTTGCTCTTATAACCTTATAAACAGCATTCTTTATGATAGATGATGAAAGCCCTGCCGAAATATCCTCAACAGATGCTCCGTCCTTCTGAGCCTGCTTTACAGATGAGTTCATAAATACCGTACATCTTGAACCAAGCTCAACGGGTGCTTCTGCAAAAAGACCCAGTCTTGCAAACTCTGCAATATCGTAGCCCATAGCGCCTGCAAAGGTCTGGATAAATGAGCCGCAGCCCGAGGAACAGGCCTCGTTAAGCATGATAGAGTCGATAGCGTTCTGCTTGATCTTAAAGCACTTTATATCCTGACCACCTATGTCGATAATAAAGTCAACATCGGGGCAGAAGTAAGCCGCTGCCTTATAGTGAGCAACAGTCTCAACTATTCCGTAGTCAACTCCGAGACCTGCCTTAATAAGCTCCTCGCCGTAGCCCGTAACAGCAGATGCCTTTATCCTGAGCTTAGGGTTTGCAAGGCTGTATATTTCTTTAAGCTTATCGGCAATAATATCAAGGGGCTGACCTCTGTTTGAGCAATAGTGCTGATAAAGAAGCTTTCCGTCGGGGGTGATAAGTACAAGCTTTGTAGTGGTTGAGCCTGCATCTATTCCAAGGTAAGCGTCGCCTTCATATTCCCTTATATCCTCATATCTGAGGTCAGACTTCATGTGTCTCTTTACAAAGTCATTGTATTCCTGCCTGTCATTGAAAAGCCTTTTTCCAATGACGATATTATCATTTGTTTTAGCATTTACTATCTTTTCGAGCGCCTCGTCGATAGTCATTTCCTCTGCAAGCGTGTCAGCATGGAGAGCCGCACCGAAGGCCATATAGCACGATGAGTTCTCCGGCAGGATAGCATTCTCCTCCGTCAGGTCAAGAGTAGTTCTGAAGGCTTTTCTGAGCGCACTCAGATATGTAAGAGGACCTCCGAGGAAGAGTACCTGTCCGCCTATCTTTCTTCCCTGAGCAAGACCTGAAACAGTCTGGTCAACTACTGCCTGAAAAATAGATGCAGATATATCCTCTTTCTTAGCACCCTGATTGAGCAGCGGCTGAATGTCGGACTTTGCGAAAACTCCGCACCTTGAAGCTATAGGATAAAGCTTCTGAGCCTTGAGAGCAAGCTCGTTCATCTCATCGGGGTCAACGCCGAGCAGACCTGCCATCTGGTCGATGAAAGCGCCCGTGCCGCCTGCGCATGAGCCGTTCATTCTCTGCTCAACTCCGCCTGTGAGAAAGATGATCTTAGCGTCCTCACCGCCGAGCTCAACTACAACGTCAGCTTTCGGATAACGCTTGTTTACAGCGATAAATGCAGAGAATACCTCCTGCACAAAATCTATTCCGCTTGCCTGTGCAATACCCAGCCCTGCCGAGCCTGTAATAGCTATCCTGAACTTGTCCTCGGGATAGAGCTTCTGTATCTCACGGAGCTGTTCAGCCACGGTTTCACGCACTTTTGAGAAATGCCTCTCGTACTTGTTGTAGATGAACTCTCCGTCTTCGAGAATCACGGTTTTGACAGTGGTCGAGCCTACGTCTATACCGAGATCATAGATCTTACTCATATTTATCCTGCCTTTCGGGTATGATAATCCATAATATACTATCATAATATTATAGCACAGGTTTGAAAAAAAGTAAAGTCGAAAAGCTACAAAATTTGTATCATTTAAGCGTTTTATATTGGCAATATAGTCTCAGGATCTCTATGTCGGACTATGGAAAAACGAATTGTCCGAGCGCTTCAGATACAGCTCGGAGAGGGAATTTTGTGGGTAATTTTCAGGACAATTGGTCTTTTTGACAGCATAATTCCGTGCTTTTTGGGAAAAATATGCTGTTTCTTATTTGTTTAGATAAAAAAATCAGCAAAACTTGAGAGAAATTCGTTATTTTTGCCGTTGTAATTTGAGAGTAAATAGTATATAATGTTTATTGGTATTTTGTGCCCTCAGGGGCTTTGTTTTGATTTTTACTGTCCGCAAGGGCATTTGTGAGGTTATTACTTTATGAGCGATAATAATAATCATAAACCGAATACAGATAACGGTCCTGAGCTTACATCGCTTATCTCAAATGCTATTGAGAATAAGAAGATACTCGAACAGGGTCATGCTGAACCTGAAGGAAAGGTTTGGGACGATTCAGCGATAGAGGGTCTGAATAAAGAGCCTGCTCAGGAAGCTGTGAAGCGCAAGCCTGTTAAGCCTTCGGGAGAACAGGTACAGCAGAAGCCTGCAGGTGCTAAGCGCCCTCCTAATGCGCAGAGACCTGCAAACGGTCAGAGACCCGCAAATGGTCAGAGGCCTGCAAAGGGCAGCCCTGTGCGTTCTTCTGCGCAGAGACCCAACGGTCAGAGACCTTCGGGGAAGGCAGGAAGTGACCCGAGAAAAGCACCTCCGCCGCCGAGAACGGCAGCAGGGAAGAGAAGCTCTTCGGTAAGCCCTGTTCCCGGCAAGGAAAGAACCTTGAAGAACTCGGGAGAATTGATGTCCGAGAGCTCACCGCTGAATGTAAAGTCTAAGAAAAAGGGCTGGAGCGCCAAGAAGAAAACAGGAGTTGCTATTGCGATCATCTTTATTATTTTCTTCCTTCTGCTGGGCTTTATCATTTATATGTTTTTCCATTATACGGGTCTTCTCGACAGGAATACAAGCGAGGCTAAAAACTACAACAAGCCTACACTTAATTCAAGTGAGTTCAGAGATGAGTCGGATACCTTTGATAAAAAGTCTCAGGAAGACGAGCTCAAGGCTTATCTGAAAAGGAACTCTACCAAAATATCCGATGAGAATGTAACGAATATCCTTCTGATAGGTGAGGACCTCAGAGATACGGCCGAGGAAGAGCGAGGCAACACCGATGTTATGATAATCATCTCTCTCAACAACGAGCAGAAGACGATTACTATGACCTCGCTGATGAGAGATATGTACATCTACATGAGTGAGTATAACTACAGCTACAGAATCAATGCGGCATATCATGCAGGCGGTTGTGAGTACCTTGAGCAGTGCATAGAGGACTATTTCAAGATAGAGATAGACAGGTATGTAAGGGTAAGCTTCAAGGAGTTCATTACTGTAGTTGAGGCTCTCGGCGGTCTTGATATGACAGTTACCGATGATGAGGCTATAGGTATGCATGACCCGATGGCAGAGCAGAATAAGTACCTCGGCAATGACAGAGAGACTGACTGGCTCTGGGAGGGCGGAGATCTTCATCTGAACGGCAATCAGGCGCTTGCTTATGCGAGACTGAGATATGTCGGCAACTCCGACTGGGAGAGAACCGAGAGACAGAGAAAGGTAATCAAGGAGATTATTTCAGAGTCTAAGAATCTGAGCCTTCTCCAGATAGATTCACTTCTCAATGATGTGCTTCCGAACGTTCACACAGACCTGACAGACGGGGAGATAGCATCGCTCCTGCTTGATGTGTTTGACTATATGGATTACGACATTCAGGAGGTCAGAATACCTGCCGACGGCTATTACTCGGGACAGATAGTTGATAACATGGACGTTCTCCTGTTCAACTATAATGCGAATGCCGCAATAATCCAGAAGGTAGTTTACGGAGACTGCTCCACAGTTGAGGAAGCTATCGAGGAGTATCAGAACGAAACGGGCGATTTCTACGCTTACAACAGCACCTATGATCCTAGCTACAATAACACATGGTAAAAAAAGTCCGCACTTCGGTGCGGACTTTTCTGTATATGCGGGGCTTGAAAAATCGCTCCCGATGTGTTATACTAATAGACAGCAACACAAAAGGAGGGGCACTATGCTTCACGGATATTTTGATCTTCCGACCTTTGTTTTCTATAGTCAGGGAAACGTATGGGTAGGGAGTATGTTCACGAATTTCAGCTACAAGATAGATGTAAACAAGCCTGAAGAGGGCGATAAAACAATGAGGCTTCGCATCTGGTACGGAACGCAGAGCATTGAAAACGTTGAGAGCTTTGTTTTTACTGAGGAGTTTGAGTACTCAAAAGAGGGCTACGAGGAGCTCATAAAGGTTCTGAACGAGCAGCTTGAGGTTTATAAGGCTGACCCCTCGCCGAAGTCTTCATCGCTGAATTTATAACAAAAAAATGTCCGAGATCTCGTCTCGGACATTTTATATTGCTCATATTACTGTACGAACTTCTTGTAAGCCTCGTTAAAGGTCTTGAGCTCGGATTCAACTGTAGGCTTATATTCTTCCTTCAGCTGTGCCCATGTATACTGAGCACCCGACTCGTTAGTCTTCATAACTGATGTGTAGAGATACGGGATAACAGCTTCCTTGGTGTCATTGGTAGCGGCATCGTCATCGGAAAGTATAGTCGAGATACCGTAGCCCGGGTCAAAGAGCTTAACGTACTTGTCGGACAGAGGCTCAACATAAGCTACATCATACATCTGGTCTGTCCATGTAGGATTGTTTACAAAGAACTTGTCACGCTCTGTCTGAATGTACTCGTCCTGAGTGTAAACTATCTTAGCACACTCAAGCCAGCACTTCATAGCGTCCTTCTTCTCAGAGCCCTTTACCCACATATATGCGTTCATATCAACTGTGGTGTAAAGTGTGTCGGAGTTAGGATCCTTCGGGATCGGCACGCTTGCCCAGTTCTCGCCCTCTTTAGGAGAGTGAGTGCCGAACGATGCCCACGGTCCCATAGCGTAGAACAGAACGTTCTTCTTGAACGCATCTCCTGCCTGACCTACCCACTCAGCATAGTACATACCGTTCTTCTGAATGTCATAAAGAAGGTCTGTAGCTCTTACAAAGTCAGGGTCGTCAAGATTTGATACATACTCGTCCTTTTCAGCGTCATACTTGATAAGTGTCTTACCTGTAGACTGGAAGATGAACGGTGCAAACCAGCCGTTTACGCCCCAACGCTCCTCGTCGCCCTCAGCGCCCTGAACGTATTCCTCCATCATCTCATACCATGTGTTCCAGTCCCACTTGCCGTCCTGATAAAGCTCATACGGGTCATCAAGACCGTTAGCCTCTATCATATCGGTATCATAAGTAATGATAGAGTTCGGCAGGAAGTTGATAGGAGCAACATAGTGCTCGCCCTTGAGTGTGAAGTTCTCTGCAACGTCCTTTACATCGCTCCACATCGGGCTGTCAAAATCAACGATAGAATCAACAGGCTGGAACATATCCTTGATACAGTTGGCAGGGAATGTCATCTTCATCTCATACCAGAACATATCGGGCGGATCGTTAGCCAGCAGTCTTGCTGCGAGCTTGTCATATTTCTCCATAGAGCCTGTTCTCGAATACTTGATCTTACCGCCGTTCTGCTCAAACAGAGTAAGGTCGGTTCTCTTCTCGGGGTCAGCTCTTGTCGGGTTGATGTCGAAGTACGAGAACCACTCGAGCTCGCCGTCGGCACCGTCGGGTATCTTTGTGATGTCAGCAGACTTCTTTACCTCAACCTTGTCAACGTAAGAGGAGCTTGAGCTGCTGGAGCTTGAGCTTCCGCAGGCAGCAGCCGAGAAAGCTGCAACTACCGCAAGCATACCCGCTGCAATGCGCTTGTAGTTTTTCATAATAATAACCTCCTTTTAATAAAAAAGAAAAAATAATTTCCACTAGCAAAGTATATCACTTAATGTAAACGATGTCAACAATCCGCCGATACCTTTTTCCGACTTGTATCTCTTTTTGTTGACCTTTCACAATCCTGCTCTTGTGTTTTTGTTAATAATTTTTATTATCAGTCTCCCGTAGACTCTCTGAGTATTACTCTGTGCTTAACAGTGTAATACTTTGTGTCCTTATGCTCGGAGTGAATATTCTCAATAAGCTTAGTGATGACCAGCTCTCCCATTTTCTCACAGGGCTGCTCAACTGTAGAGATCTTAGGCCTCATCATCTCGCACATGGTAATGTTGTCAAACCCGATAACACCTATGTCCTGTCCTGCTTCGATACCCAATTCATGCAGCTTGTTTATTACCGATATAGCCAGCAGATCCGATACTGCAAAAATTGCCGTTGGTCTGTTTTCAAGTCCTGCAAAGTACTCGGCAGCACGTCCGCCGCAGTCATATTCGTAGTTTTCTCTGTAGATAAGCTCCTCGCTCTCGGCGATACCGTGCTCTGCGAGGGCTCTCTTGTAGCCGTTCTCACGGTCAATAGCTGAGATCGCAGTCTTGCTGTCTATCCCGACAAAGCCTATCCTCTTGTGACCCTTTCTTATCAGAGCAGTTACCGCATCGTAAGCGCCCTGCTCATCGTCAACAGCGACCGTCAGCACATTGGCACCGTCAACACCCTCGCAGCAGAGAGCTATATCATAGTTCTGCGCAAGCTTGTTGAGCTCCTCTGCATCATACTGCGTTCCGAGCAGCACCACTCCGTCAACAGTGCGGTTAAAAAGCATGGTCATCTGCCTTGCCTCGACTGTGCTTGCCGAGCCCGTAACTGCGGAAATTATATCATAGCCGATCTTTTCGGCATACTTCTGCATACCCATGATTATCTTTGAATAAAGCGAATGCTCCGAGGTCGGCATAATAACCAGGATAACGTTGGTTTCACGCTTTCTCAGGTTCCTGCCGAGGAAGTTCGGAGAGTATCTGAGCTTTTCAACAGCATCATTTACCCTCTGCGCAGACTCATCGGACACATTGCAGCTTCCGTTAAGGACCCTTGATACAGTTGCAACGGAAACTCCTGCCTCTTTTGCTACGTCTTTTATAGTAACACTCATAGATGATATTTACCTCCTGTTTATACATACATTAATATATTAACATATATTATACATTTTTGCAATATGCATAAGTCTCAAAAATGAAAAGGGATTTTTAGATATTTTGCAAACGTTTACAAGCAGCGAAAGCTTGACAAAACGGCTTGGGTTTTGTATACTATATAAAAGAGAGCGCTCCGAAATTGTGTCGGGGCTGTTAAAAAAGGAAAAAACACGGACAGGACTTGACAAATGGGGCGGAGTGTGCTATAATTACTATACCTCTTTGTGAGGTCTATTTTTTTGTGCTCTTTTTTCGGGTGCTTACGGCTCGGGGAGAGGGTGCGGAAAATCATAAGTTACCTCAGTTCCGCTTTGCGGAGGTCAGAGGGAGGCAGACGTATCCCGTGTGTTCTTGCGGGGTATAAATTTCGTCAGGAGGTGCCGAAATGAGAGTAAAGATTACACTTGCTTGTACAGAGTGTAAGCAGAGAAACTACAACACCAAGAAGAACAAGAAGAATGATCCTGACAGACTTGAAATGAAGAAGTATTGCAAGTTCTGTAAGAAACACACTCTTCACAAAGAGACCAAGTAAGGCTGAGAGGTGCGCACATGGCTAAGAAGGACAATGACGCAAAAACCTCGAAGAAGACTCCCGAAAGGAAGAAAAAGGGCGGAATAAGAAAATGGTTCCGTGAGTTGAGAGCTGAAATGAAGAAGGTCGTATGGCCGACAAGAAAGCAGGTCGTCAACAATACGGGAGTTGTACTGACGGTAATGGCGGTAATGGCGCTGTTTCTGTTCGGAGTAGACTCAGGTCTCGGAGCTGCTATACAGGCGATCTTAAAGATCGGTGCGTAAGCAGTAAGGGTTTTCGGACGCATCAATATTACGGAGGTAGGATAAACAATGGCAGAAGAAGCAAAATGGTATGTCGTTCATACCTACTCGGGCTATGAGAACAAGGTAAAGCAGAATATTGAGAAGGTCGTAGAGAACCGTAAGCTTCAGGAGCTTATCCCTGAGGTCAGGATACCGGTTGAGCTGGTAACTGAGGTCAAGGACAATAAGACGACTGAGGTTGAAAAAAAGCTTTTTCCAAGCTATGTACTCGTTAAGATGATACTGACAGACGACTCATGGTATATCGTAAGGAACACCAGAGGCGTTACAGGCTTTGTAGGTCCTGCATCGAAGCCCGTTCCCCTTTCTGACAGAGAGGTAGCGGCACTCGGAGTAGAGGCTAAGAAGTCGGCAGTTGTTGAGGTCAGCTTCAAGATCGGTGATACTGTTACTGTTACAGCAGGCTCGTTTGAGGGCTTTACAGGTACAGTTGACAGCCTCGATATGGAAGCTCAGACAGCAGATGTCAGGGTATCAATGTTCGGAAGAGAGACTACGGTATCGCTTCCGCTTACACAGATCAAAACAGAGGGCTAAGCTGAGAAAAGGCAGTCATTCGCATTGGAAGCAAGGCGTTAATACGCAGAAATATACGCTTCCAAAAACGTGGGAGAGCTTTAACGCTCGCCTTACCACTTAATTATGGAGGTGCAAATAATGGCACAGAAGGTAGTAGGCTATATCAAGCTTCAGATCCCGGCAGGAAAGGCAACTCCTGCTCCCCCGGTTGGTCCGGCACTCGGTCAGCACGGTGTAAACATTATGGCATTCACAAAGG
>CAMMYU010000136.1:0-7119 GCA_946528545.1 uncultured Ruminococcus sp. | reverse complement strand
GCCCGGCTAGGAAACTTTGTGTGATATGACGGAAAATATGCAAGTTTATGACGTGCAAAGGCGTTAGCCGGTGGTTGTGCGGTGTTGCCTATATCTATACAAGGGGGAGATATTATGGGAACGACTGATATTTCCAGAGACAAAATAATTATCCGAACAAGTGTGATAGGCATTATTGCGAATGCTTTTCTCGCAGGCTTCAAGGCTGTGATAGGGCTTTTGTCAAACTCTATCGCCATTGTGCTTGACGCTGTAAACAACCTGTCCGATGCGGCTTCCTCGATAATCACGATAGTCGGCACAAAGCTTGCAGGAAAGCCTGCCGACAGGAAGCACCCCTTCGGGCACGGCAGAGTTGAGTATCTGACAGCACTGGTGATCGCTGTTATCGTGCTTTATGCGGGTCTTACCTCGCTGTCGGAGTCGATAAAGAAGATAATCACTCCTAAAACACCAAAGTATACGGCTGTTTCAATGGTGATAATCGGGGTTGCGGTTGTTGTAAAGATAGTGCTCGGAACTTTTGTCAAGAAGACGGGTGAAAAGGTAAACTCGGATTCGCTTGTCAATTCGGGAAAAGATGCAATGCTTGACTCCGTTATCTCAGCTTCAACGCTTATAGCAGCTATAGTTTACATCACGACTAAGATTTCTCTTGAGGCATGGCTCGGTGCTGTTATCTCAATAGTTATCATAAAATCGGGTATTGATATGCTGAGGGAGACTATTTCGCAGCTTCTCGGAGAAAGAGTTGATGCAGACCTCGCCAGAAATATTAAAAAGACCGTCAGGGAGTTTCCCGATGTTCTCGGAGTGTATGACTTGGTTCTTCATAATTACGGGCCCGATTATTACAGCGGTTCACTCCACATTGAGATACCCGACACCTACAGTGCCGATATGATAGATGTGCTCAACCGTGCGATAGCAGTTGCCGTGTTTGAGAAGTACCACGTTATACTGACAGCTATCGGAGTTTACTCAATGAACACAAAGAGCGAAAAAGCCGCCGAGGTCAAAACTGCGATTGCAAAGATAGTTTTCTCTCACGAGCACGTTTTGCAGCTTCACGGCTTCTATCTTGATGAGCAGCTTAAAAACATTCGCTTTGACATAATAATAAGCTTCGATGAGCCCGACCGAAATGCGCTTTATGAGCACATCAAAGCCGACATAAACGAAGCCTATCCCGATTATACGCTGGAAATGGTACTCGATACAGATTTTACGGAAAGCTGAACAAAAACCTCCGCTGTACTGCGGAGGTTTTCTTATTCCGTTATTACTCTGTTCTTGCCTGCGTGCTTGCCCTCATAAAGGAACTTGTCGGCACGGGATATTCCGCTGTCATAGTTCTCATCGGGCTTTACCTTGCACACACCGAAGGTCATAGTCACAGTGAACTGCCTTCCGTCAATATCAAAGCGATGTGCTTCAATCTCTTTTCTGATCTTCTCGGCAGCAATCACAGCCGCATATCCGCCGCCCGTAGGAAGCGCAAAGAGTATTTCCTCACCGCCCCAGCGGCATACATAGCCCTCTGTAGGAACTATGCTTACAAAAATCGAAGATACAGTCTTTAATACCTCATCACCTGCATCGTGACCGTAGGTGTCATTTATCTTCTTGAAGTCATCAATATCCGAAATGCACAGGCTGTAGCTCTCATTGGACTTTCTGGAATTTTTCTCTATAAGCTTGATGTACTCCATCATTGCACGCCTGTTGAACAGCTGGGTCAGCGGGTCTATCGTTGCAAGACGCTGCAGATGCTCGTTTTTCTTTTTCATATTGTCAGCCATCATCTCACGCATAAAAATGCTGTAAGACGAAATAAAAATTACAATAAAGAATGAAGCCAGCGCATTGTAAATATAAAGACCGTTCATCAGATATGTCTTATTCAGATGATACGGCGCAGCCCAGTTGTAGAGATTTATCCTTGCTGCAATAAAAGCAATCATATTCAGTCCTGCGATCACAAACGGCGTAAGGTGCTTTCTGAAATTGCCAAAAAACGGAATAGACGCATTTCCGATAAAGAAAAGTGCAAATCCCGCATCCCAGCCGATATAGTACGTTCCGGCAAGAGAATGGACCATTATCTCAATTTCTTCCATAAGAAGAACATTTGAGTACTGCTCTGTTCTCATGTTCATCAGCAGCATTACAGTATAAAAGCAGACACTGAATACATTTAAAAATGCCATCGGATAGATCTTAAATATGAAAAATGCGATCAGATAGCCTATATGTCCGAAGAGCAGAAAACCTGTACTGAAAGTATGGACAAATTTAGTATTCAGACGGCTGCTGAGTGCTAAGCTCAGCTCTCGTTTAATTTTCTTCATTTATTATCTCACTTATTCAGTATTATAGTCAAAATGCATATATATAGATTATACCCCATAAACACGCACTTTTCAATACTCATTTTCAACAAAATCCGAGCATTTATTTTGGAGGTGTGCCCTTATATGCGCTTAAAAACTTCAAAATCACGAAAAATATTGCTATACTATTGAAAAAATTAAAAAAGTATGCTATAATATTCTTTATGAAAGCAATCGAAGGGAAGGGTATGCTAAAATGCTGCACGGAAAGCGGGTCGCCGCTATTCAGGATATTTCGGGACTGGGCAGATGCTCGCTTACAGTTATCATACCTGTTCTTTCGGCAATGAGTGTTCAGGTCTGTCCCGTACCAACGGCTGTGCTGTCGGCACATACGGGCTATGATGAGTTTGTAATGCGTGATCTTACAGACTATATGAAGCCTGCTCTTGAACACTATCTTAAAATGAAGACAGAATTCGACAGCGTGTACAGCGGTTTTATGGCCAGCGAAGCTCAGATAGATCACTGTCTGGAGTTTTTCAGGGCATATCCGCAGGCTCTTAAAGTTGTTGACCCTGTTATGGGCGACGGCGGAAAGGCTTATGCGACCTACACCGACAAGCTCTGCAAAAAGATGGGCGAGCTTGTAACTGTTGCTGATATAATCACTCCGAATATGACTGAGGCGGCAATACTGCTTGGAGAGGACTTCCCTACCAAGCCTATGCTGAATACTCAGATAAAGTCGTGGCTGGTAAGGCTCTCCGATAAGGGTAACAGAACTGTTGTTATCACAAGCGCCGAGCTTGCGAACGGCGGAATGTCAACCGTAGGCTTTGACCGTGAGAACGGAAGCTTCTGGAGAGTGCCGAACGATTTTGTTCCTGCTCACTATTCGGGTACGGGAGATATGTTCGCATCAGTGCTTATAGGCGGTATACTAAAGGGAGACAGCCTTCCCGTTGCAATGAACAGAGCCTCGGCTTTTACAGAGCTTTGCGTTAAGACTACCTACAGCTATCAGGTACCCTGGACCGAGGGGCTAATGCTTGAGGGTCAGCTATCGTGGCTCACAGGCTATCAGGAGCTGTCGGACTACAGGATGCTTTGATATGAGTGAAAACACATACAGGCTCAATATAGTTCTTGTTGAGCCGCAGATACCTCAGAACACAGGGAACATTTCCCGAACCTGTGCAGTTACGGGTGCTGCTCTGCACCTTATAAAGCCCTACGGCTTCACGATAACCGACAAGCAGCTAAAGCGTGCAGGACTTGACTACTGGGATAAGCTTGAGATATACGAATATGACAGCTTAGATGAGTTTTTTGAAAAAAACAGCGGAACGTTCCGCTTCTTTACAACAAAGGGCAGAACGACACATTCCGATATTTCTTACCCCGATACACAGAACACCTACCTGGTTTTCGGAAGAGAGGACAAGGGGCTTCCCGAGGAGCTTTTATATGCTCATCCTGATGACTGTGTCAGGATACCGATGAGAAACGAGCTCAGAAGCCTTAATCTGTCGAACTCGGTTGCAATAGGTGTTTATGAGGTGCTCAGACAATGGGGCTATCCCGACCTCGGCAGAGAGGGACAGCTTACAAAATACACATGGTAAAGACCCCACGGAAAGGCGGTATAAAAAATCATGGCAAAAATCAAGGTTATGACAGACTCGGCAAGCGACATCTCCAAGGAGAATGCCGAAAAGTACGATATTCTTGTGCTACCCTTCAAGGTAACTATGGGAGACAAGAGTTACGTTTCAAGACAGGACTTCGATAACGAAGGCTTTTACAAAATGCTCGACGAGTATGACGGTATTCCGATGACCTCGCAGATAACTGCTTTTGAGTTCAAGGAGGCGTTTGAAAAGCTCTATGCTGACGGATATACCGATGTTATCTACACAAGCATAAACTCAAACGGCTCATCAACCTACTCTAATGCACTTATGGCCTCCGAGCAGTTCTTTGAAAAGCACGCTGACGCAAAGGGAAAGTTCAACATTTACTGTATTGACGGACGCTCCTATACGGGCGCTTACGGCTACGCAGTGGTTGAGGGCGCAAAGAAAGCAATGAAGAACACCCCTGCCAAGGACATTGTCGCTTTTATGAAGGACTGGGTGGACAACTGCGTTATTTTCTTTGCTATGTATACCCTCAGATATGCAAGGAAGTCGGGGCGTATACCTTCGGCGGCAGCTTTTGTCGGCGAGGTAATGGGGCTCAAGCCTGTTATGAGGATCGATGACAATCAGATCGTTACCGAAACCAAAATCAGGGGCGACAAGGCTATAGTTCCAAAAATACTGGAGCTTGTTGAGGGCGAGATGATACCCCAGACACCGTACCTCATAGTTTACGGAAATGATACCTCTGTCCGTGATGAAATGGCTCAGGCTATGACCAAGAAGATTGGCTATCCGCCTGTGGATTTCTATCAGATAGGCTCTGAGGTAGCTATAAATGCAGGACCTAAGGTAACAGGCGTTATCTTCAAGTCCTCCCACAGAAAGTAAAGAAAGCGGTCCTTCGCACAGCGGAGGACCTTTTCAGTTACGGGTCTATGTACGGACTGCTGCTTAGTGCAGCAGCCCTTTTTCATTTCTCAGTTGCAGCCGCAGCCGCATCCGCATCCGTTGTTGTCGCAGCCGCAGCCATTGCAGCCGTTGCAGCACATAAACATGATGAGGATAAGAATGATGATCCACCAGTAACCGTTCATAACAGTTCTCCTTTTTTCAGATTATAAAGCTGCGGTGATGTCCGCTTTGCTTTATAGTACAGTTTATGCCCGAAGCAAAAAAATGTTACTGCTTTGGAAAGCAGAATTTGTCCGCTGAATATATTTAATATTGCCGTCAAAAATGATTATCGTAACGATTCTGAAAAGGAGCGATAGCTATGAATTATTCGGATATTAATACTGACGGATTTTCATATCAGGCAAGGGAGCTTATAAACTTCGCAGTACAGTATGCCGGCAGGCTCGGACACACCTATGTAGGAACCGAGCATCTTCTTGCTGCCTGTACAAGGAGCAGCGGCTGTCAGGCGATACTCTCGGGCAGAGGAATAAGCTTCAATGCCGTAAACAAAAGGATAGAATACCTGATCGGCAAGGGCACGCCGTGCAAGCTAAGCATGAAGGATCTTACCTCAAACAGCCTGTGGGTGCTGCGTGAGGCGGTCGGGCTGGCAAAGCTTACGGAGTGTACCTGTGCAGAGTGCGAGCATATCCTCGCAGGAGTTATCCGCTGCAGCGACTGCTGTGCCGCTGAAATACTCAGCACACTTGAAGCCGATACAGGCTTGCTTGTCAGCGGCCTTTCAAGAAGCTCTGCACCTAAGCTGCGTTCTCTGAGCAGGTTTTCAAGAGAGCTGACCTCAAAGGAAGAATATGAGCACTTTGATGCCTGCATAGGAAGAGAAAAAGAAATCGACAGGGTCATAAGCATTCTTTGCAGGCGCTCGAAAAACAATCCCTGTCTTGTAGGTGATGCAGGTGTCGGCAAGACTGCAATTGCAGAGGGGCTCTCTCTCAGGATAGCAACCTCGGATGTGCCCGATGTGCTCTGCGGAAAAAGGGTGTTCTCTCTTGACCTGCCGCTGCTGCTTGCAGGTGCTAAATACAGAGGCGACTTTGAGGAGCGCCTTAAAGCCTGCCTTGACGAGGCTGTATCCGCAGGAAACATTATACTCTTCATTGATGAGATACACAACATCATGGGAGCAGGTGCTGCAGAGGGTGCCATAGATGCCGCAAACATCTTAAAGCCGCAGCTTGCAAGACCCGGCCTTCGGGTGATAGGTGCTACCACCTTTGAGGAGTACCGCAAAACAATTGCCCTTGACAGCGCTATGGACAGAAGATTCCGCACTGTTACAGTCCGTGAGCCCGATACCGAAACAACCGCAAAAATGCTCTCTGCTCTGAGTTCAGGGCTTGAAAAGCATCACGGTGTGACCATTAAGAAAGACCTCATCGACCACACTGTAAGGCTTGCTGAACGCTATGTTCACTCAAAGGCATTTCCCGATAAGGCGATAGATATACTCGATGAAGCCTGCGCTCTTGCCGTTACCGAAACGGACGGAAGCTGCGAAAGACAGCGGCTCTCACGTGCATTTGATGACTATATCTCGGGAAATATCAGCCGTGACGCTTACCTGACTGCTATAACAAGCTCTGAAAACAGAAAAGCCCTCTCACTTGAAAAAAGGCATATTGATACCGTAGTTTCAGAAATATCGGGAATTGACAGGGGCGCTCTGACAAAAAGCAGGATCGAAAGGCTGAAAAATCTCGAAGACGAGCTTAAACGCACTGTCATCGGACAGGATAAGGCTGTGAGCATTCTTGCCAGGGCTGTAAGACGTGGAGCCTCAGGGCTTAATGAAAAAGGCAGACCGCTTGGGTGCTATGTGTTTTCAGGCTCTGCAGGTGTAGGGAAAACGCTTCTTGCCAAGGAGCTTTCAAGGCTGCTTTCGGGCAGAAATGATGCACTGATAAAGCTTGATATGTCGGAATATGCTGAACAGCACAGCGTTTCAAAGCTGATCGGCTCACCGCCCGGATATGTTGGCTTTGAAAGCGGTGGTGTCCTCACCGAGGCTGTCAGGAAAAAGGGCGCACAGGTGATACTCTTTGACGAGATAGAAAAGGCACACAAGGACATTTTTAATCTCCTGCTCCAGATTGCAGAAGACGGCACTCTTACCGATTCATTCGGAAGGAGCGTTTCATTTGCAGGCTCGGTTATAATTCTGA
>CAMMYU010000135.1:0-22382 GCA_946528545.1 uncultured Ruminococcus sp. | reverse complement strand
TCCTTATTCCCTCTTTTGCCCACGAAACCTCAATCGTAGTTCCATTCTTGGTTCTCTGTTCGTTCGTCACGTCTGGTGACGTGACTTCCCTTTCTTGATGTGCTATTCTCTAGTGGTTTTCTTTCTTTTGCCTCCACCCGTGAGCAGCCTGCTTCGCAGGCGCTCGGGTGGGTGATGGGATTTTTGGGGGTTGTTGTTTTCCTTTTTTATTTTTCTTTTTGTTTCTTGTTTTTGTTATCACTGTCTTGCTCCGCGTTCAAGGCAGGAAAATTTTTAAGCAAAAGTACGGCGCGTGGCGGTGCAGGGTTTTCCCTGCCAGGGTTTTCCCTGCGATATGGTTTCGGTTGTTCTAAAGTTAAATGTTTTAATGCTTTATCTCACAAAAAATTGAGGACGAGATTGTATAAACTGTAAAAAAGAACCCGGATAATACCTTTATATATGCCTTAACCCTATTTTTTGAAGAAAATGTAAACTTTTATTGCAGGTCAAACTAAAAAACTTGCAATATAAGGCAAATTGTGATATAATATTAGAGTATCTGTATAAGTGTATCAGAATAATATTTGATTATCAGGAGGAAATTATGGCTAAGACAACTGAAAAAGCCCCTAAGACTGTTGATAAGGCTAAAACCAAATCTACAGAGAAAACTATCAGCAAAGAGGATCTTAAAAAGCAGTTCATTGATGTTCTGCATAACGACTTCCAGACTACTCCCGATGAGGCTTCCGACCAGCAGGTTTATGAGGCTCTCAGCAAGATCGTTGTAGATCTGCTTAAGGCTAAGAGACGTAAGTTCACTGTAGCTACTCAGTCCGCAGGTAAGAAAAAGGTTTATTACCTCTCTATGGAGTTCCTTATGGGACGCTCCCTCAAAACTTCACTCTATAACCTTGAGATGAACAAGCAGGCTACCGAAATGCTCAAGGAGCTTGGTATCTCCATAAACGGCATCTATGAGTGCGAGCCTGATGCAGGTCTCGGAAACGGCGGTCTCGGAAGACTTGCTGCCTGCTATCTCGATGCTCTCGCTGCTGACGGCTACCACGCTACAGGATATTCAATCTGCTATGAGTACGGTATCTTCAAACAGAAGCTCGAAGAGGGCTGGCAGACTGAGCTCCCCGATAACTGGCTGCCCGGCGGCTCTGTATGGCTTGTGCCTGTTCCATCAAAGGCTATTGAAGTCAGATTTGACGGCGAGCTGAAGGAGTACTGGGACAATCAGTATCACTGCGTAATTCATGAGAATTACACCTCTGTTATGGCTGTGCCTTATGATCTGTTCGTTTCGGGCTATGACAGCAAGGCTGTTTCAAAGCTGAGACTCTGGAAGGCTGAAATGGCTTCCTTCGATATGTCAATGTTCAATAAGGGCGACTATCAGAAGGCACTTTCAAAGAACATCATTTCGCAGGCTATCACAAAGGTTCTCTATCCTAACGACAACCATGCAGAGGGCAAGAGCCTCCGTCTCAGACAGCAGTATTTCCTTTGCGCAGCTTCTGTCGGTGACATCGTGAACCAACACCTGAACGTTTACGGCACCCTTGACAACCTGCACGAGAAGGTAGCTATCCACATCAATGACACTCACCCGACTCTTGCTATCCCCGAGCTTATGAGAATTCTCCTCGACGAGTGCGGCTATAGCTGGGAAAAGGCATGGCATATCGTTCAGAATACCTTTGCATATACAAATCACACGGTAATGCCCGAGGCTCTTGAAAAATGGGACGTAAACCTTCTCAAGAGCGTTTGCCCGAGAATCTTCTCTATCATCGTTGAGATCAACGAAAGATACTGCCGTGACCTCTGGGAGAGATACCGTGACGAGGCCAAGGTATCCCGTATGTCCATCATTGAGAATAACAAGGTAAAGATGGCTACGCTCTGCGTTCACGCATCACACAGCGTAAATGGTGTTGCTAAGATTCACTCCGAGATCATCAAGAAGGAGACCTTCAAGGACGAGTTCCTTGATACACCTACAAAGTTCAAGAACGTTACAAACGGTATCGCATACAGAAGATGGCTCTATCAGTCAAATGAGGGGCTGACCGAGCTTCTTAAAGAGAAGATCGGAAGCGGCTTCCTCAAAAACGCAGCCGAGCTTTCAAAGCTCTCTGTTTTCAAGGACGATAAAGACGTTCTTGAAAGGCTTGCACAGATCAAGCTTGACAACAAGAAGAGCTTCGCTAAATATGTAAAGAACCAGTACGGCGTTGATCTGAACACGGATTCTATTTTCGATGTTCAGGTAAAGAGACTGCATGAGTACAAGAGACAGCAACTCAATGCCCTCAACATTATTGCTGAGTACAACTACCTCAAAAACAACCCTGACGCAGACGTAGTGCCCAAGACCTACATCTTCGCTGCAAAGGCTGCTCCCGGATACTACATGGCTAAGCAGATCATCAAGCTTATCTGGAACATTTCCGAGGAGCTCAGAAAGAATCCTAAGCTCAATGAAAAGCTGAGCGTTATCTTCCTTGAGGACTACAACGTTTCCCTCTCCGAGAAGCTTATGCCTGCTGCTGATATCTCCGAGCAGATCTCTCTCGCAGGTACTGAGGCAAGCGGTACGGGCAACATGAAGCTTATGATAAACGGTGCAGTTACCCTCGGTACTATGGACGGTGCTAACGTTGAGATCCATGAGCAGGTAGGCGATGAGAACATCATCATCTTCGGTATGAACGTTGATGAAGTTAATGCCTGCAAGGCTTCCTACAAGCCTATCGACTTCTACAACTCAAATGAGATCATCAGGTCGGCAGTTGATACTATCAACTACGGCATCAACGGTGTTCAGTTCCCCGAGATCGCTGACAGCCTGAAGAAGTCTGACCCGTATATGGCTCTTAAGGATTTCGATTCCTATCAGAAGGCTCAGAAGTACGCTTCCGAGTGCTACAAGGACAAGACAAAGTGGAACAAGATGAGCCTTGCAAATATTGCAGGCGCAGGCATCTTCTCCGCAGACCGTTCTGTTGAGGAATACGCTAAGGACATCTGGGGCCTTACAAAGTAATAACACAATAAAAATAATATCCCTGTCGGTCATCGGCAGGGATATTTTGTTGACTTATTCAGAGAAATATAGTATAATATAATAGATTAGGTATATGCAGGCGGTGATGATTTGAAAAAACCGACAAAGAAATATGTTCAGAGCATTATCGAGGGGCTTGAAGCGCAGTATCCCGATGCGGTGTGCTCCCTTACATACGAAAAGCCCCACGAGCTTATGATAGCAGGCAGGCTATCGGCGCAGTGTACTGACGCAAGAGTAAACCTTGTAACGCCCGAGCTGTTCTCAAAATACAGGTCGGTCGATGACTTTGCCGAGGCTGAGCTTTCGGAGCTGGAGAGTATCATCAAGCCCTGCGGACTTTATAAAACAAAGGCTAAAAGCATTAAAGAGATGTGTATTCGCCTGCGTGACGTTTACGGCGGAGTTATCCCAGACACTATCGAGGAGCTCACTACCCTGCCGGGTATCGGCAGGAAAACTGCAAACCTTGTTATGGGTGATGTTCACCACAAGCCTGCTTACGTCACCGATACGCACTGTATTCGGATATGCGCAAGGCTCGGGCTTACCGACTCTAAAGAGCCCGTAAAGGTAGAAATGCAGCTTCGTGAGGTCATTCCGCCCGAGAAAAGCTCTGACTTCTGCCACAGGCTTGTGCTCTTCGGAAGAGAGTTCTGCAAAGCTCCGAAGCCTAAATGTGAGGGCTGTCCGCTTTATGACATCTGCAGATCCAAGGATAAAACATAGACCGAGGTAATCATGAGAAACGATAATATCACACTAAAAAAAGCAGTCGGGCATTTCAGAACGATAACCCGTCACCGCCATGAGGTCATAAAAAACTGCTTCAGGGCAGGAATAGGCTTTCAGGGGCTGTTTCATGACCTGTCAAAATACTCCCCCGAGGAGTTTCTGAACGGCTGCCGATACTATCAGGGTACACGCTCACCTCACGAGGGCGAACGTGATGAGAACGGCTACTCCCGTGCGTGGATGCACCACAAGGGACGCAACAAGCACCACTATGAGTACTGGACAGACTACAACAGGGTCACTAAGAAAATGACCCCCGTAAGAATGCCTGTACGCTACGTCAAGGAGATGTTCTGTGACAGAACTGCCGCAAGCAAGATCTACATGAAAGAAAAGTACAATGACGGCTCTCCTCTTGACTACTTCAACAGGGGAAATGCAGGTGCCAGAATGCACCCCGAAACTGCCGCCCTGCTTGAAAAGCTGCTCGTTATGCTCAGAGACAAGGGCGAGGACTACACCTTTGCCTACATCAGGAGGCTCAAATGCTACCCAAAATAAAAACCTTTGATGAGCTTACTACAAGAGAGCTCTATGAGATACTAAGAAGCCGTTCCGAAATATTTGTGGTCGAGCAGGACTGCGTTTATCAGGACCTTGACTGCAAGGATTACTATAGCTGGCACGTTTTCTACGAGAACGATGACGGAAGAGTAAGTGCTTATCTGAGACTTTTCTGGCGTGACGAGAAGAAAAAGGCTCTCCAGCTTGGCAGAGTGATAACTCTTGTTCACGGAACAGGTCTCGGCGGAAAGCTCCTGCACGCAGGAATGGAGTACGCTAAAAATGTGCTCAAAGCCGAAAGCGTTTACCTTGAAGCCCAGACCTATGCCGCAGGCTACTACGCTAAGGAGGATTTCAGAGTCCTTACGGGCGAAATACTTACCATTGACAATTTGCCCCACGTCGCTATGGGCTGGGGAAACATCTGATGCGAAAGGAAAGCTAATGAGACCCTTTAAAAAGCTTATCGCACTTGCGCTCAGCACTGCAATTACGGTTACGCTTGTACCATTCAGCGCATTTGCCGATGACTCCACTGCCGAGGAGCTCCTGTCAGGCAGATTTAACTACGCACCGTCACTTGAATCAGAATACACCGAGGATATATTCTATTACTCGGATAAGTATTTTGAAGCCTCGGCCAAGGACACAAACGAGCACCTGAGAACAGTATCCTTCATTCTCGCCTGTACCTCATTCAATGCTTTTAAAAGCGACAGCAAGGCTCAGAACACTATAGATTTTCTGTCCTCAGTCGGCTTTGACAAGGACAGCTTCGCTGTTGCTGATATGGAGGAAACCCCTACCGAGGACAGCATAGGTACTGTCATCGGGCATAAGACCACCGACGACGGCGAGCTTATCGCTGTGGCAATCAGGGGCGGAAGATACGGCGGTGAATGGGCAGGAAACTTCAAGGCAGGCAACACAGGCGATGCCGAGGGCTTTTCAGAAGCCTCAGCCAAGGTAGTTGAGAGAATAAAAGCCTATGAGGAAGAAAACGGCCTTAAAGGCGCTAAGCTCTGGATAGCAGGCTACAGCCGCGCAGGAGCAGTCAGCGACCTGACAGGCAAATACATAACGGAGCATACTGCCGAATTCGGCATTACCGAAGATGATGTCTTCGTTTATACCTTTGAAGCCCCTGCTTCAAGCTCCACTGACCCCGAATACAAGAATATCCATAACGTATGGCTCAAATACGATATTGTCCCGAAGGTCTACCCCGCGCAGTGGGAGCTTTATCACGCAGGCGTTGACGAAATGCTCGAAAGCGACGCTCTGACTATCAAGCCAAAGCAGTTTGATATAAAGTTCGTTGGCACAGGTATAGTAGATAAACACGATAAGGACAGCGAAGCTCCCTACGAGCCTGTCGACCTTGACAAATTTGAGAACGACTTCATAGAATTTGTTGCAAGCAGAATAAGCAGATCACAGTTTAATCTCCCGGGAAAGCAGATCGGAAATATCATAACAATGATGTTTCGGTTTGCGACAAAGCCGGCAGATGAGCGCAAGGCTCTGACAGACTACATGAAAAGCCTGCTGAGCTTTTCTGTACTGTCAAAGGCAGTTCTCAACTTTAACAGCCTGCGAAGTGCAGAGATAGGCTCTGCAAAATACTTCGAGCTGGTCGATGACCTGTGCGACATTTTTAACGATGCGATAGACAGCTCCGACTATTCAGGTGTGTTTACCGATGAAGAGATAGGCAAGATAAAAGATGCACTTCCCTACCTTCTTGATATAGCTGTGCCTATCCTTATAGAGGACTTCAACAATGAGCACACCCTGGAAATGCTCTCCACAATGGTATCGGGCATGGGAGATGTAGTTTCTCAGCACGCAGCACAGAATATCAGCGGCCTTATCCAGAATATGGACAGCTACTACAACGGAGAAAAGAGCGTAGAAATAAAAAGAGGCTCTGCCCGAATAAACGGAACAGAGCTTGACAGAGCCCTCGTTTACAAGGACAGAGAACTTGAAGACCTCGGCTTTGACGAAACTGACATTGACTTTCTGCAAAGAGGCTACGATGTAAGCTACGGACTTGACATACCCGGGACAACCTCGCTTGATACTATTGATGAAAGCAGCAATATCCGCAGACTTTTTGAGGACTACCTGAAAAAGCAGAATATCACAGCCGATGAAGTGCAGATTTCCTCGGCAGTGCTTTCGGTCACCCGAGGATTTAACGAGCCCGAGACCACGGAAAACGAGCTCAGAACATCAATAAGCTTTGAGCTTTCAAAGCCGCTTGACGGCAGAGAGGTAAAGCTTCTGAGGCTTGCTGACGAGAAGATAACAGAGATACCCGTAAACGCCTCCGATGACCCCGACAGCAATCTCACCGAGGCCGCCTTTACCTACTCGGGCAGCGGACACTACGCTCTGGTTGTGCTGTCACCCAAAGCCGAGCCTGCAAAGGCAGCGGCAGCAATCAGCAAGGAGATCAAAAAGACTGAGACAAGCGGCAGCAATTGGCTGACTGTCATCGGTCTGACAGTCGGAGGATCGTGCATAGCTCTGGCGATAGCAACCGTTGTACTCAAAAAGAAGTACCATAAGTATTAATACTTAAAGCTAACCACAAGCTCTTCTCCTATCTTCATGGAGAGGAGCTTTCCTTTTTTGAGCCTTGCGGTAAAATCCGTATTATCTATACTGCCTTTAAGCTGAGTGACATTCTGCTTAACGCTGCCGACCTCAACCCCCTTGCCCGAAACAAGCTTATCTGTGACCTCGGCAATGCGCTTCACAGGAGAGGTCTCCGCCAGCTGTGAGGGGTCTGCAATATAGTTGAGCCCTCCCATAGAAATGCTTACCACCTTGTCAGCCTCGGAGAGGGTCAGACCCTTAATCGTTTCGGGCTCGGTAAAGGTGAATGACCAGCCGCCGTCCGCTGTTCTTTTCATATCGGCAGTGAAGTCCTGCTCACGCTCGGTAAAGCTTACCTGTGCGGCAAGCTCAGGGTCGAGCTTCTCGGGTCCTGCGCTCTCGGTATCAGCGCAGGCACACAAAAGCAGTGCTGTAATGACGGGTATAAAAACAAGTTTTCTCATAGCTTCTCCTTTGCAGAAAAAAACCGCCTTCATGTTGAAGACGGTCTGATCTTATGCCTCGAATTTTTTCAGTGTCAGAGGTATCTGCCTGAGAATGTCACGGGCAATTATCCCTCGGGGCGACATCACCTCGGACAGAGCCCTTGCGCTCTCCCCTATTATAAGCGCCGCTAAAATGCTGTTTTCCAAGGGCTTGTCGGGTCTCTGCGCCGTGAGGGACACAAGCGCACCTGCAAGCATATCTCCCGAGCCGCCCTTTGAAAGTGTCGTGCTTCCTGTCTGCACCACAACGCTCCGAGCGCCGTTTGTGACAATAGTTTCAGCACTCTTTGAGACAACAGTAACTCTGTATTTTTCTGCAAGCTCTGCCGCATAGCGCACTCTGTCCGACATAACATCGCAAACGCTCACACCGCAAAGCCTTGCAAGCTCCGCAGGGTGGGGCGTTAAGATGACCTCTGTCTTTTTCTTCAACAGTACATCTATATTCACGCAGAGTGAATTTATTCCGTCAGCATCAATAACAAGAGGCACCTCTGACATTTCTACAAGACGTTTTACAAGCTCCTCGGTCTGAGTATTGCACCCAAGGCCGCAGCCGACAAGCACCGCCGACGCTCCCCTGAGCCTATCCTCTATAATCGGCAGAGCCGAAGCCATCAGGGTTTCGCCGCTGCCTGCCCTTGTGTAGATGCACTCGGGGCTTGCAGGCGCAGTAATGTCTATGCACTTATCGGTGCTTAAAAGCTCAACAAGGCCTGCTCCTGTTCTGAGCGCAGCCTCGCAGGACATTTTCGCAGCCCCGAAATAACGGCTGCTGCCGCAGATGCAAAGCGCTCTGCCGAAGGTTCCCTTATGCCCCCACTCGGGTCTTTCGGGCAAAAGCTCCGACGCACTGCCGTCAAACAAGCTGATATGGTTTTCAAACTCCTCACAGCCCTTTTCTGCGCCCTCGGGGATACCGATATAGCAGACCCTTATCTCACCACAGTGATACCTTGCAGGCGATAGGTACATTCCGAGCTTTCCTCTGTGCATAGTCACAGTAAGGTCTGCTCTGACAGCAAGCTCCGAGACCTCACCGTTTCGGGCATTTGCCCCCGAGGGTATATCGCAGGAGATCATAAAGGCAGGAGACTTTTCAATATCAGAAAACAGAGGGCGCAGCTCCTCGCTTATCTCACCACGAAAGCCTGTTCCGAAAATGCAGTCCACCAGCACCCTTGCCGAGCAGATAAGCTCTTCCGAAGCTTTTTCGGTAACCTCTACTCCTTCGCTGAGCCTTTTCATAGCCGCAATCGCAAGCTCTGTCGAGGGCTTGCCGCAGCAGAGCACTAACACAGGCTTAAAGCCCCTTTTAGATAGTATCTCAGCCGCAACTATGCCGTCACCGCCATTGTTGCCCTTGCCGGCCAGTATCACAGGCTCACTGACAGAAAGCCTTACGCACTCCCTTTCTATCTCGTCAGCGAGAGCCTTTCCCGCGTTATCCATAAGCTCCGACAGGCTCACACCGATCTCATCGCTTCTCTTTTCTGCCCTTAACATCTGCGGTAAGGAATATATCTCCATAAGTCCTCCTATAGCTTTGCCCCCGTCAGTGACGAGGGCTGATCTCATTTTCTGTATGCCAATACTACCGCCACAGCGTAGTCACCGTCATGGCTTAAAGATACCGAAAAGCCGAAGTCCTCGGCGGCCTGTTCTGCCTTTCCGCTGAGGATAAGATACGGTGCTCCGAGCTCATCTCTCAGGCATTCTACCTCGGTAAGCTCAAACTCCCGAACCCCTGTCCTGAGTGCCTTTGAAAAAGCCTCCTTTGCAGCCCAGTTAGCCGCCATTGAGTCTGCCGGGTCTTTCTTTAACGAGAAATACTCCTGCTCCCTCGCCGAAAACACCCGCCTTACAAAGCTTTCCTTTGCAATGCTCCTTCTCATTCTGCCGATCTCAACTATATCAGTTCCCACCGAGAACGGCGCATCTATCCTATTCTTCATCGTCTTCGTTCTTGAACTCTTCAAGAAGCTTTACTGCGTCTTTTCTGATCGGTGCAGGCAGAGCCTTGACTATCAGTGTGAGCATTTCTGCCTCGGGAGTGAAAATAACAGTTGTGTTTCCAAGCGACTTATGCTTGAAGCTTATATAGTAGTCATCAAGCTCGCTGTTATTTGCACTTGCAATTACAAGAGTGTGGTCATCGGGCACTTCAAAGCCGTCACTGTCCTTGCCTATTGCTGTGACTGTCTGACACTTGAAGGTCACAAGGCGCTTTCTTGAGCGCTGTGCAATTATCTTGTCAATATCGACCTCTCCGTTTGTGAAGATATACTCATACTCCAGATCCATTCGTGTTGTAAGCTGATATCCTCCGAAGAGTGCCAGTCCTGCAAGGAGCACTCCTATCATCATAATATACGTTCCCATCAGAAACATAAAGCAAGCAGCAGCCAGCGCCACACTCGCTACCATAAGCAGATACTTAGATGTTTTCTCTCTCTGTGACAGTTCCTTGCGAACTATCTGTTCCTTAAAGCTATCCATTTTTGTCCTCCTGAAAAAATATCTTTGTATATTATAGCACATTCCGCACAAAATGTAAAGCCTTGATCTAAGATCGTTCACAGCAGGGGGACTTGTAAAAAAACAGCTTTACTTTTTTTATAAACTGTGGTATAATTCCATAAGAGAGATTCGGAGGTGCGGAAGATGGAAAATGAGTTTCAGCTTTGTCAGGGTGTGAATGTTGATAACACCGACAAGCTATGCTCGGTGATAGTGACCGAAAATGACGGCTTTACAGGCTCGCTGTCGGCGGAGCTGATTGCTCCTGCGGTTAAGGCTTTCCTTGATAAAGTGCCCGAGCCCGTGTTTTTCTTTCTGGAGCTCCCCGAGGATATAGATGACTACTCCCTCTACTACCTTGACAACTGCACCCGTGAGGTAGCTTATGCAGTAATGAAGCGCTTCGGCGAGCTGCTTGTTCAGGACGGTGTTTCACGCTTCGGCTTCGGGTCAAACAAAACGGGCGAGGAGCTTTACTTCAAGGATTATCAGGAGTTTATGCTCTACAGTGAAGAGCCCGAGCGCTATCTTGAGGGGCTTAAAAAACTCGGTACAAAAATATGTGATAAGCGTGATAATGCAATTTTCCTCGGCGACCTTATCAGCAAGAAGAACGAGGGTGTGCTCACTGAGGTTGAGCTTAACGGCGAGACTGTGTTTGATATTCCCGAGGCTCTCGAAGAGGCAGGAATGTACCGCAGTGAAGCTGAATAGGTGAGTCTATGCTTTACATAATGAGACACGGTCAGACTGACTGGAACGTGAAATTTAAGCTTCAGGGGCGCACTGATATTCCCCTGAATGATAACGGCAGAGATATGGCAAGGCAGGCACATGATGAGTATCTGAACGTGCATTTTGACATCTGCTTCTGCTCTCCCCTAAAAAGGGCGAGGGAAACCGCCGAGCTTCTGCTTGAGGGCAGAGATGTCCCGATAATCATTGATGACAGGCTCAGAGAAATGAGCTTCGGCATTTATGAGGGAAAGGAAAACGCCATTGAAGATACCGACAGCCCGATATATACCCTTTTCCATGACCCTGAGAACTATAAAACTCCTGTCGAAGACGGAGAAAGCTTTGATGAGCTTTTCGCAAGAACGGGCGAGTTTCTGAGAGATACCGTGAAGCCTCAGCTTGACAAGGGGCTTGATGTGCTGATAGTGGGGCACGGGGCAATGAACTGCAGTATAATATGTCAATTGAACAATGTACCGATAAGTGAATTCTGGAGTGCAGGGATAGAAAACTGCAAGCTGAAAAAATTACTATAAACTGGAGGTCTGAATATGAACATCTGGCATGACATTAATCCAAAGAGGATCACAAATGAGCTTTTCACAGCCGTCATTGAGATAAGCGAGGGCTCAAAGGTCAAGTATGAGCTTGACAAGGAGACAGGTCTACTGCGTATGGACAGGATACTTTACACCTCGACCCACTATCCTGCAAACTACGGCTTTATCCCACGCACCTACGCAGAGGACGGCGACCCTCTCGATGTGCTGGTGCTCTGCTCGCAGAAGCTGGCTCCGATGTCGCTGGTGGATTGCTTCCCTATCGGAGTTATCATTATGCTTGATAACGGTGCCGCTGACGAGAAGATAATCTGCATACCCGAGAACGACCCGACCTACAATGTCTACAGGGACATCTCCCACCTGCCGAAGCATATCTTTGATGAGATGTCGCATTTCTTCTCGGTATATAAGGCACTTGAGCATAAGGACACCGTAATCGACGATGTCAAGGGCTGCGAGGAAGCGAAAAAGATCATCACAAGCTGCATTGACCGCTACATAGAGAGCTTCTGCAAGTAAGCAGCGAGCCCGCTGCGCCGATACGCAGTATAAAACAGAAAGTCCACACCCGAAAGTGTGGACTTTTTATATTTGCGTATTATACTGAGATCAAGCCTTGAAGCCGGGGCACTCGATAACGTTGCCACTCTCGTCCTCAAATCTGAGGTCTGCGATATAGAAGCAAGCGTCATTCGGGATAGACCATCTCATAATTGTGAGATACTGAGCAGAATCTGTATCAGCGAATACAGCGTCAGGCTTGATACCGGGTCTCATAACGAGCTCATAGCTGCCCCACTCAGAAACCCACTCTGCCTCGCCGAACTCATAAAGCTGGTTCCAGCCGAGGGAATCCTCTGACTCACCGGGCTGTGTGCAGAAAGCACCCATGAAGTTACCAGGAACAAGAGCCTCGGAGCCGTCATCAGCAACGAAGTTTCCAACTGCCTTAGTTACAACATCGCACTTAACTGTGAAGACCTTAGGCAGGTCAGCGGTGTGACCCTCAAAGAGCTTAGCCATGTTGAATCTGATCTTAGGAATCTTATAAGCCTCCATATCCTCGTCGAAGTCCTTAACAGTAACCTTCATCATAGGAACGCCTGCAACCTCTTCGATCTCGAAGTCACAGTTAGACTCATCATTCTCAAAGTTCTGCTCTGCCATGCAAGCAAGACCGTAATCCTCAGCAGACTTGCCTACCTCGAATGTTACGGAAGCACCCTCATAGTTAGCAAGAGTTGCGGGCATCTCGGAAATATCCTTAGGAGCCTCAGCCTCTTCGCCGCCCTCTGCTGTAGACTCAGCAGGAGCCTCAGTTGCAGCTGTAGTAGTTGTTGTAGCCTCAGTAGTAGTTGTAGTCTCTGCAGTAGTAGTTGTTGTCTCAGCCTTGGAAGACTCAGTCTTTGAAGAGCTGTCAGAATCTCCGCAGGCAGTAAGCATAGCTGCTGTCATTGTGAGAGCAAGAATGCTTGCAATTACCTTTTTCATTTTAATAACCTCCAATTTCATACTCGGTCAAAGCCTGACCGATACCAATTTACATTTTGTATTATATCACAATAAACGCCCATTTTCAATATCCTATTTGCACAATTAATAACCCTGTTTTCGTATACTTTCCACAGAAAACGATTACTTTTTCCTACAAATTGACCAAAATCTAAAGAAATAAGCGCAAAAAAAGAGGCCCCCCGAAGGAGACCTCTGAATTGTATTACCCAATAGAGATTACTTTCTCTTAGTAACTACGAGAGCTGCACCTGCAAGTGCGATACCTGCAAATACGAGACCTGCTGTAGCACCTGTAGCTGCTGTCTTGTCGGTAGCATCGCTTCCGCCGCCGGCTGCTGATGTTGTGCCTGTTGTCTTGGTTGTGCCGCCTGCATTGTTTGCAGTAGATGTTGTGCCTGCCTTGCTGCTGTCGTCAGCCTTCTTGGAGCTCTCATCGTCAGCCTTCTTGCTGGAAGAATCTGTAGGAGCAGCGGAAGAATCAGTGTTGCCGCCCTCAGCTGCTGCACCGTCATAGATGTTGCCTGTGGAGCTCTTTACAGTTGCTGTTACCTTAGCATTTGTAAAGTGACCAACCTGAATGTTGAAGCCCAGTGTAGATGTTCCGTCCTCGTTCTGACCGAACTCAGCTCCGCCTGCATCAACTGCTGCCTGAATGTCAGCACCTGTGTAGGTGTATGTGAATGTGTGAGCACCTGTGTTTACAAACTCAGACTCCTCGTGCTCGCCAAGACCATCATTGATCTCTGCGTGTGTGCAGGTATTAATGCTCTGTGCATCATTTGCGAATACATTGAATACCTGATATACATTCTCCTCAGCAGCTGCATCAGGATCGTCAGCGTGCCACTCAACCTTTGTAGCATCGTCCATCTCGATAGTGAAGTCAATTGTGATAGCGGAAAGATCAGCATCTGTCAGAAGAATCTGTGCCCACTGACCGTTGAACTTTACTTCACCGCAGTCCCACTTGTTAAGATCTGTAGCGCCCTTCTTAACCTTAGGAGTAACGCCGTCGTCCTCAAACATAAACTTGATAGGTGTCTCCTCCTGGTCAGCAGGAGCCTTACCTGTCCATGACTTCTGTACTGTGTACATATAAGCCTCAGAAGTAGCTGCACTTACCGGGATAGCCATAGAAGCAACCATTGTGAGAGCTGCTGCCGAAGCCATTACTTTAGAAAATTTCATAGTTTTTCCCTCCAAATTTTAATATCAATAGATTGTACCTTGAATTGGGTATTCAATTCTAAGAGTAATTATAACAGAATTATCACAAAAAATCAAGTGTTTATCACAAGTTTTTCAAAAAAAAATGTTGTAAATTCTGCCGATTTTATCTCCATTCTTTTGGTGATTAGTAACAGAAAACGTTTACTTGACCTGCAAAGCAGAAACCCTCGCAACAGCGAGGGTTTATGAATTATTAATGCTCCTGAACCAGCGAGAATGACACGCCAACCTGCTTGCCCTCATAAGTAGCAATGTACTCAGAGCCTGTGCCCTCAAGTGTCGGAGTTCCGTCTTCGGACACCGAAAGGATAGCCTTCGGGAGCTTTTCAAGGTAGAGCTCCTTGGTCTCGCCCGGATAGTTATTATCATAAACCTGAAGCATATACTTTCTGTGGCACTCGGAATCCTGCACAAGGCCGATCACATTTACCGTATGGGTATCGTCTATCGTTGTAACCACGGGAATTCCAAGGCTGAGCTGCTCAACTATCAGGTCGAACTTATCCTCGCCCTCGTTGAGGTTAAACTCATCTGCACTGTCGTCCCACTGCATAGCATTGAGCCTGTACAGGCACTTTGCGAACTCAGCATCGTTTTTTGAATAGCCCGAGTCTATCTTCTTCGAGCCGTTTGCAATATCAAGCGAGAGAAGCTGAACATCTTTCCATGTAAGGTTTGCGCCCTCGATCTCAGTCTTTACAGGTACCCAGCCCTTGTTCTTGCAGTCGAACTGGTAATCCTCCTTGACCATAAGGGTATCTCCGCCCGAGGTAAAGTCAAGGTACTGCTCTACATCAGCATACTTATCTGAAAACAGCTTGCAGTCAAGGCTGTGAAGCTGTATCCTGTTCTCATAGGACTCAGCGATCTTTGTTCCGCCGAGGTCATAGCCTGCCGCCTTAACCTTGATGTCGCTCTTATCGGCAGGTTCGATATCACCGAGCGAGAGCTGAACATTTCCGACATACCAGTCTCTTGCAAGCACTGCCATACCGAAGTCAACGCTTGCAGTAGTGGTCGTTCTGAAATTCTTGAACGAGAAGCCGTTGGTCTTGGGGTCAAAGCCGGTATTATAAAGAGAATAGCCCTTTATTGAATCATCATTGTTCTTGAATTCAACTATATCATAATTGAGAGTGGTAACTATCTGCTTGTAAACATCATCAAGAGCGTTCGCATCGGAAGCATTGTAATACTTACCGTCAGTCTGCGAAGCCATTTCCTGAAGCCATGCTCTGTCTATATCACGGCCGAGACCTATTGTCAGCACTATGATATTCTTCTCTCTTGCCGCCTCAGCGATAGTTTCAATAGAGACAGGGTTGCTCTCATCGGACTGTCCGTCTGTGAGCATAACGATAATATTTCTGTACTTTCCGCCGTCGGAGTTATCAAACTCATCAATGCAGTTCATAAGAGCAGTCTGGCTGTGAGTTCCATCGAAGAACTCATCAAGCTCTCTTATACCCTCAAGCGTATCGTAAAGCTGCTCTCTGTCGGTAGTGAAATCAGCCATTCTGCTGTAGCTTCCCGTAAACTTGCTGATACCTACAAGATAGTCATTGTCAAACTTGTTTATAAGGTTTTTGGTAAAGTCAATTCTCTTGAACTCAAGGTCATTCTCGGGCGAGGTCGGGCAAAGCTCAACAGGATACATCGAGCCCGAGTTGTCTATAAGGAAGTTTACCCTTGTGGTAGGCTTCTCGTTAGCTGTCTCCTCAACACCTACAACGTAAGTGCCGAGTATCGCAATATCGGCTGAAACAGTTCCTGCCGCCTTATCAATTACCGAATCGACCTTTGTATAAGTAGTTTTCTCCGAGTCAAACCTCAGCACTGTCAGCCCGTCAAGCGAATAGCCTGCACGGTCAAGCTTATCCTTGTCGATCTTGAAGCTTATATTCGCCTTGCTGAACTTATGGTCGCTGTAAGCATCATAAGCAGTGGACACAATACTCGTATTAGCGGAGATACCGAACAGATCAAGCTGAGACATAGTAACGCTCGCAACGTTAGCATCGCCCTCAACAGTCAGAGTACACTCGCCTATCGAACGCTCGATAGAAACAACTCTTTCGCTGTCCTTTGTTTTTCCGTCAGTCATAGCAGTTCTCGGATCAAGCCCTGCCATAAGCTCATAGCCGTCATACAGACCGTCGCCGTCAGTATCGGGCTTTGTGGGATTGGTTCCGACTTTTATTTCGTCACCGTCTATCATGCCGTCGCCGTCAGTGTCCTCTCCCTGAACATTCAGCGTCTGCTTGATTTCCTCAGCATTATTAACACCGTCTCCGTCCCAGTCCTCTGCGTCATAGAACTCAGTCTCCTTGAACGTAGTACTTATATCAAGCTTCGAGATAACCGACTTTGCCATAGCTATCCTGTTATCACGGCTGACTTTAATACCGATCAGCACACAAACTATTATCAGCGCGCCAAGCACCGATGCCATAGTGATCAGCATTATTTTCTTTTTGCGCTTCGCCTTCTCCACGCTCATGATGAAAGCGTCGCCAGGGTTCATATTAAGGTTTTTCCTTGCCATCAGCAGAATTCTCCTTTATAATGTAATAAAAGGCGGACTACCCCTATCCGCCCATAGTTCTACATTTATAATTTTATCACCTGCACATAATTATTTCAATAAACAATTATGAACACTCTTTCAATTTTCTGCTCAGGCTTAATACTTTATTAACTATCGTCGGAAACCGACTCCGACAGCGCCCTCGTGACCCTTGCCCGAAGCTCTTCTCCGCTGCCCGAAAAGCCCGAAATTCCGGCAGTTTTTCTCCAGTCGGGCATAGAACGCTCCGACATATCCAGATAGCGCAGCCTTACCGCCCCCTGTATTTCCATCGGAAGCTCCTGCACCATTTGCTCACACTTTTCTATCCTTTTGCCAAGCAGCACAGTCTCCCTCAGCATATCAAGAATGCTGTTTTTCTCTCTGTGAACCGACAGCCACGAGGGCTCAACTCCCCTTTTCTTAGCCTCAGCCAGAAAAGCAAGCCTTTCTCTGAGCTTCAGGTCAAGCCGCTTTTTGCGAAGCACCATGCTTCTGTACCGCCCGAGAAGCCTTGTCGCACTGCCGCCGCCCGACACTGAGACTGCACTCCTGTTATATCTGCGCCCGTCAGCCTCCGCAATTGAAAGGGCTTCTATAGCCTTCCCGAAGTCCTTTCCCGTGAGCATTTTTATCATGTATCTCTCAGCCTCGTTCATTTTTTCACTCTCCTTTTCTTTTGTACAGACATTTGTACTTTCCCTGTGTTATTATAATGTCAGGGCAGGAAGCTGCCGTCTTTCAAAAAATCAAAATTCTGTAAAAATCCGCTTGACAATTTCGGAAAATTGTAGTATACTGTGTTTAACGCAGGAATATTTACAGCTTTCTGTAATCTCTATAGATATTATAATACAGATTTCTGTAATTGTCAAGAGCTATCCTAAATTTTTTCTCAGGGGGTCATTTTATGAGCGAGATGTATGACAGAATTGAAGAGCTTTGCAAAGAAAACAGCATTACGGTAACTCAGCTTTGCAGAGAGCTTTCTATCACAAGAAGCTGTCTGTCCGAGCTTAACAAGGGCAGAACGGAAACGCTGTCCGCAAAGTACACGGCAAAGATTGCCGACAGGTTCGGAGTGAGCGTGAAGTATCTCACCGAGGGCGGTGAACGTGACCTTGATGAGGAGCTGAAATTTGCACTCTGGGGCGGTGCCGAGGGCGTTACCGAGGAAATGCTCGAAGAAGTAAGGCAGTATGCAAGAATGGTAAAAATGCGTGAGGACAACAGAAAGAAGGGTGATAAATGACAGATATAAGAGAAATATGGCAGGTCTGCGAGGAAGAGGGCATACGCATCGACACAATAGACTGCAAGGCGTGCAGCTCGTTCTCGATAATGTACGGCGGAAACTGCTTTATAGCTGTCAGCAGCGCCCTGCCCGAAAGGCTTCTGAAGGAGCACACTGCTCACGAGGTCGGGCACTGTGTCAAGGGGGCTTTCTACAACGAGAGCGCACCTCTCGACCTTGTATCTCAGCACGAATACAGAGCCGACAAATGGGCAATAGAAAAGCTTATTCCCAAAGATCAGCTTGTACGGGAGATCACTAAAAACGGCAACGACAACCTATATCTCCTTTCCGAGTGCTTCGGCGTAAGCGAGGATTTTATCAAAAAGGCCTGCATCTACTACGGGCTCTACATCGAATAGGCAATTTTAGGTAATAGGTAATAGGGAACAGGGAATAGGTGAGGTATCGCCTGCGGCGATGATTTAAAATGGGGCTGCGCCCCATACCCCTAGGTGATAGGTTATAGGTAATAATTAAGGCTCCGAAAAAAATCGGAGCCTTTTACTTTATCTGCTTTTTTCAGAACATCAAATGGAAAAGTCTGCACTATCTGCGTGCCCGAATGGGCATCCGTCAGCGAAGCTGACACCATACCTATTCCCTATTCCCTATTCCCTATTACCTATTATCTATCACCTGTTCCCTGTTCCCTATTACCTAACACGGTATCCTGCTTTGCGGATTGCGGATTTCATGGCTTCAAGGTCGGCTGTGCCGTCGGTGCCGACAATTGCTCTGTTCTCCTGATAGGAAGCTTTAGCGTATGTCACACCTGAAACCCCCGTAAGAGCCTTCTCGACCGCAGCTGTGCAGTGGTCGCACATCATGCCCTTGATTTTCAGAGTGACCTCATTCGGGTCGGAGGGTCGGTCAGCCTTGAAAAGGTTAAGTCTCAGGGCATTTGTCACCACGCAGAAGGAGCTCAGGCTCATTGCCGCCGCACCGAACATCGGGTCAAGCCGCCAGCCCAGAACAGTATAGAAAACTCCTGCCGCAAGCGGTATACCAAGCGAATTATAGATCAGCGCCCAGAATAGATTCTGCCTTATGTTTCTCATCACTGCCTTTGACAGCTTTATAGCCGTGACCGCATCTCCAAGATCGTTTTTCATAAGAACAATGTCAGCCGCCTCAACTGCGATATCTCTGCCTGCTCCGAGGGCTATTCCCACATCGGCGGAGCTAAGTGCAGGCGCATCGTTTATGCCGTCGCCTACCATTACCGTGCAGGCGCCATTCTCTTTGAGCTCCCCTATTATCCTCGCCTTATCCGAGGGCAGAAGCCCCGCCCTTACCTCGCTGACACCGAGCTCTTTGCCGACTGCCTTTGCAGTCCTCTCGTTGTCGCCTGTGAGCATAACGGTCTTTATACCCATTTTTTCAAGCTCTGCGACCGCTGCTGCCGAGCCTTTCTTTATTTTGTCAGCTATGCAAAGCAATCCCGAGAGCTTTCCGTCTGCCGCAGCATAAAGCGTTATACCGCCCTCGTTCGCAAAGCTTTCAGCGTCCGGCTTCGCAGGTGAAATATCAGCCCCCGACTGCGACATAAGAGCCGCATTTCCGATAACTATATCGTGTCCGTTTACCTTGGCAGTAATTCCTCCGCCCTGATGTTCGGCATAGTCCGAAGCTTCATAAAGTCTCTCTCCGCTGTTCTCGGCAAAGCTGACCACCGCCCTTGCCAATGGGTGCGAGGACAGCTTCTCCGCAGAGGCGGCCAGCCTTATAAGCTCACTTTCCTCCATTCCGTAGGCGGTAAGCTTTACAAGCTCGGGTCTGCCCTCCGTGCAGGTGCCCGTCTTGTCAAGGACTGCCGTGTCTGCCCTGTGTGCAGTTTCAAGAGCCTCCGCAGACTTGATAAGAATGCCCAGTGATGCCGCCTTTCCCGTCCCGACCGTGATTGCCGTAGGTGTTGCAAGCCCCAGTGCGCAGGGGCAGGAAATAACCAGTACAGCGATAGCCATTCCGAGCGAAAACGCAAAGCTCTTCCCTGCCAGAAGCCACACTATCAAAGAGATAACTGCGATACCTATGACTACAGGCACGAACACTCCGCTTATCTTATCTGCCAGCCTTGCGACAGGTGCTTTTGTTGCGGAAGCGTCCTCAACAAGGCGTATCATCTCGGCCAGTGTGGAATTATCGGCAGTACGCTCACAGCGGCATTTCGCATAGCCGCTTGATATGACCGAAGCACTCATAAGCTTGCTCCCTACCGCCTTTTCTGAGGGCAGGCTCTCGCCCGTGAGGGCTGACTCATCAGCCGTGCAGGCGCCCTCAATAACCTCGCCGTCACAGGGCACACTCGCTCCCGAGCGCAGAACGAAAATATCCCCGACTGCGACCTCCTCGGCAGGAACTTCCTGCTCCTTACCATCACGGAGAACTATCGCCGTTTTCGGAGCCAGGCTTACAAGCTTTTTAACCGCATCGGCAGTTTTTCCCTTCGACCTTGCTTCAAGGTACTTGCCCACATCAATAAGCGTCAGTATCATTGCGCAGGACTCAAAATACAGGTTCATCATATTATTGTGGGCGGAAGTCATATCTCCCCTGCCCATATAGTAGGCTATCATATAAGTGCCGTAAAGGCTGTATATAAACGAAGCCGAAGCCCCCAGAGCGATAAGGCTGTCCATATTCGGAGCACGGTGGAAAAGCGCCTTGAAGCCGTTCCTGAAATAGTGAAAGTTAATCGCCGAGACCACAAAAGCCAACACAAGCTGTGTAAGTGCAAAGATCATCATATTCTTGTGCCCTGTGAAGATCGCAGGCATAGGCAGACCTATCATGTGACCCATACAAAGATAAAAAAGCGGCACTAAAAAGCCCACAGACCACCACAGCCGCTTTTTCATAAGCTTGGCGTTCTCTGCTGTTTTGTCGGTGATGTCGGCTGTCTGCTTTTTGTCAGCCGAGGCAGGTGATGCGCCGTAGCCTGCGTGGGATACCGCCGAGATTATGCTCTCGGGAGCACATTTTTCGGGGTCGAACTCGACATTCATGCTGTTAGTGAGCAGGCTTACGCTGACGTCCGACACGCCCTCGACCTTTGAAACTGCTTTCTCAACGTGCGCCTGACAAGCCGCACAGGACATTCCGCTGACATCAAATTTCTGCTTCATTATCTCACCGCCCTTTTGTAGTTAGCTGTCTCTATTATAATATTTTGTCCCGATATTGTCAAGTATACAAAAGAAGTATAAAATGCCGCAATCAAGCTAAATCACTGAAAGAGCGTCCTTAGAGAACAGTTTTTTGTTTGGTTTTCCGCTTGAAATACGGGCTCGGATATGATATACTTATAAGGCTACTGAAAAATAAACACAGGAGGACTAAAATGGCAAAGCTTGAAGATGAGATAAAAAGACGACGCACCTTTGCGATAATCTCCCACCCTGACGCTGGTAAAACTACCCTTACCGAGAAGTTTCTGCTTTACGGCGGTGCTATCGCTCAGGCGGGTGCTGTAAAGGGCAAAAAGACCGCAAGGCACGCAACCTCTGACTGGATGGAAATAGAAAAGCAGAGAGGTATCTCTGTTACTTCGTCGGTAATGCAGTTCCAGTATGAGGGCTTCTGCATAAATATCCTTGACACCCCGGGACATCAGGATTTCTCCGAGGACACCTACCGCACACTTATGGCGGCAGACTCCGCTGTAATGGTGATAGATGCTTCAAAGGGTGTTGAGAACCAGACCAGAAAGCTTTTCAAGGTCTGCGTTATGAGACATATACCGATATTTACCTTCATAAACAAAATGGACAGAGATTCAAGAAATCCGTTTGACCTTATGGAGCAGATAGAGTCTGAGCTCGGCATACAGACCTACCCCGTGAACTGGCCTATAGGCTCGGGAAAGGAATTCAAGGGAGTGTATGTGCGTGACAAGGGGAGCATAATCTCCTTTATCCCCGATTCGGAAATGGCATTCGGAAAGAACAAGATAGCCATGCAGGAGGTTGACCTAACAAGCCCTGAGCTTGACAGCATGATAGGCGAACAGCTCCATGAAACGCTCTCCGAGGACATTGAGCTCCTTGACGGCGCAAGCTACGAGTTTGACCTCGAAAAGGTAAGACAGGGAGAGCTGACCCCCGTGTTCTTCGGTTCGGCGCTTACAAACTTCGGAGTTGAGCCCTTCCTTGAAAGCTTTTTGCAGATGACTACCTCACCGATGGCAAGGAACTCCTCAAAGGGCATTATCGACCCCTTTGACCCCGAGTTCTCAGCCTTTGTGTTCAAGATACAGGCAAACATGAACAAGGCTCACAGAGACAGGCTCACCTTTATGAGAGTATGCTCGGGCAAGTTTGACAAGGAAATGGAAGTGCTCCATGTTCAGAGTGGAAAGAAAATGCGCCTTTCTCAGCCTCAACAGATAATGGCTCAGGAGCGTGAGATCATAGATGAGGCCTATGCAGGCGACATCATCGGTGTGTTCGACCCGGGTATTTTCTCGATAGGCGATACGGTG
>CAMMYU010000134.1:0-10177 GCA_946528545.1 uncultured Ruminococcus sp. | reverse complement strand
GTCAAGGCTGCTCCTGAGGGGCAAAATTAAGTTAAAAGTCTTTGGAAAGGGGTTTGGGGAAGAACCTTTCTTCAGAAAGGTTTTCCCCAATAGTTCCCGCAGACAGTGCGGTAAATTATCGTTTGCGGCAATATACACCCGAATCGGGGGTTAAGAGAAGGAGCGTTTTGCCTTTTTTACACGGACGTTATGGATCACCTGAGCTATGATTATCAGAATAAATCCCAGGGAGCAGAGTATCGCATTTACGACAAGCACCCTGTCAGTAATACCGTAAAGCGAGCCTGTGATAGCATAGTACACGCTCTTATTCTCAAGGAAGAGACCGTCAAAATAGCCCGTAAACCTGATATACAGTGACGGTATCAGCAAAAGTCCGCCGCCTGCGAACATCACAGTGCCTATCCAATAGAACAGGTCAAACGGGTGCTTACGGTCAACAAACCACAGCAAGAACAAAAGAACAGCAAGTCCGCCTATGCTTACTCCCGTAATAATGCCCAGCGAGGGCACTACCCGACGTGTCATCGCAGTTACCTTACTTTCGGCAATCTTTTTGGTGAGCAGAACATCAAACAGTGAGTTCATCTTCTTCTCGGACATGGTTATCGCCTTGTCGATATAGGTATAGTACTCCTTGTCCTTCTCTATACCGTTTGCGTCCGAGTACTCCTCTATGTAGTTTGTAACATCAGCCTCAAATGCGGTGTAGTCATAGTCTGCCGTCGGCTTCTGGCTTGTAGTTCCGAAAACATAATCAAGAGAGCCCCTTGCCAGATTCTTAGCCGCATTTGAAACCTCAGTTTTCGTCAGGCTTTTCGTATATATCTCCTGCGGAACACCTGTCGCCTTGGAAAGCTGGCTGAAATACGCATTCACCTCGTTATAAAGCTCCTTGTCCGAACCGCTGTCACCTATCGCCTGTGCATAATAATCAGCATTGAAAATCATTGTACTGCCGTAAAACAACAGCTGTACCAGCACCATGACAAAAGAGGTAAATATCGTCAGAACGAGCATCGGAGCATAGTTATACAGCTTTTTCATTCCTCGGTCTCGACCTCTTTCCATTCGATATTCTCAAGCGTGCAGATTATAGCAAGCCTGTACGGAGACATTCCCAGTCTTCCCTCATTCCAGCAGGTGTACATAGTCAGCCTGTCATCATCAAACGGGAACACATAGGTATAGTCAGTCTCGTGGAAAACCACTCTCTCGGAGACGATATATGTACACTTGCAGTAAACAGTCTCAAGTGTTACTATGTCGCCCTCCTCGCACTTCGGAAGATTATAAAAATATGTATGGTTATGACCTGCGATAACGACATTTCCGGGCCTTCCGATAAATACCGACCCGTTATACCAGCCTGCGCCGTACTCAAGAATATCCTCGGCTGTACCGCTGTAGACGGGTATATCCTTCATGCCTGCGTCCTCGCAGTTGAGGGTAGCGTAAAAGTCGCCGTAATACGGATAGATTATCGTGTGAGTTTCCTGCTTTTCATCCTCTATCTCGCCGACCTGATCGGGAGCATTATCGTCCCTGTACTTATTCAGTGTACGCAGATTTCTTATCTCCATAGGCGTTGCGCCAAACGCCATATCCAGATACGGCTTATACTCACTGAACGGCTTATGCAGTGCCAGAAAAGCCCCGCTGCACAAAATCGCTAATATCAAAAAAGGTGTGAGAACATAGGTAAATGCTCTCAGCACCTTTGATGACTTGGATCTGTGTTTATGAGTGTGCCGTTCTGTTTTCTCTTCAGAAACAGAATTGCTCATAATTATTACACTCCGAATAAACTTTAATTAGTCTCTGTTCTTCTTAACGATAACAGCTGCACCAACACCTGCAATTGCAAGAGAAATAGCTGCTACTGCTGCTGCAGTGTGAGACTCGCCGACCTCTGCACCTGTGTTAGCTACAGGAGTGTCGCTCTTGATCGTTGTACCGTTTCCGGAAGCAGAGCTGCTCTTAGGGTCATCCTTCTTGGAATCGCTGTCAGCATGCTTGTGCTCAGCTGCTACAGTGTAGTGAACCTTATCGTCGTTAAGTGTTACGGTAACAACAACATCGTACTTCTTACCGAGATTAACCAGAGTATTAATGATATCCTGTCTGTCAGCGTCGGACCAGTTCTTACCGATCTCGATCTTCTCGTCCTCAGTAAGCTCAGCAGGAGTCTTGTCAACTACAACCTTGTCGCCGCCCTTGCAGTAAGGAGCAACATACTTATCTCTGATTCCGTTCAGTGTGCTGATCATGTCATCATACTGCTCAGATGTGAAGCAATCCTTATGTACCTGAAGGAAGTTATCCAGTTCCTGTACATTGTTAGCCTGTACACCGGCTGCCTTTGCTGCTGCAACTGCATCTTCATTTGTAGCTGCAAAAGCTGAAACGGACATTGTAGCTGCTATAGCTGCTGCTGCAACGAATGCTGAAATTTTCTTAATCATATTAATTCTCCTCCAAAATTTATTTGATCCATAGTTCAAGGGTCAATTATCCTCTGAACTACTTTTACATAACACATCATATCACAATTTTCTTTAAATTGCAAGTGCTTTTTAAAACTTTGTCGATTGTGCTCAAAAATTTCATAGCAAAGCTGTAATCTATATACAATTTTTTCACAATTTTAGTTATTTAAATCAACATTATTTTCGCCTGATACACCCTTACGCTGTAACTTTAAGCCATGCGCAGGCATAGTCGAGAGCCTCATAAAGGCTGTTCTTTTCGGTCTTCTTAACGATCTTCTTTGCAGGCGGAAGCGTGATATCGGTAGCGATTTTTCTTATCATCACCTTGTTAGCCACGTCAATACCGCCCTTTTTCTCGGTGGACAGTATATCTATCTGCACTACGAACTCATCATACATATGTCCGAAATACAGCTGATTGCCCTTTCTGACCAAAGGCAGACCCTTGTAGGTAAAAAATGCTTTCTTCTCTGTGTTTGCCATAATTTCTCCTCCGTTCATTATTGTGCCCGTCTGACGGACACTTTTATTCTAGCACGTCTTATGTGCAGATTTTGTCTTAATAGGTGTCCTCTATCTCCTTATCCGAGAGGACAGCCTCAATGTTCTTAACACATACATCGTACCAGCCGCTTGGTATCCTGTAAGAGGGCACGCCGTTGAGCTTCACTATATACCTTCTGGAAGAATCCTTGTAGAACTCCATTATGTCCTCGCCGCCCGACTTTCTGTTCATTGTGATAGTGAGCACGCTCTCGCCTGTCGGCTCTTCAAAGCAGATCTCGTCTGTGGGGCAGCCCATAATATAGAGATAGAATGCCTTGAAGTTCTCAACATCGAGGTCTTTTCCGTCAACTGTGACCTTTTCGACCTCGGGGGTATCGTTCTCGTCTGTCATCTCAAAGGTAGAGCCCGAGCTTTGTATCTCAAAGCTGAGGTCCTGCTCTGCAGTCTTAATAGCTACGGAGTTCAGGTCATAGATGTAGTTTGTGGTCATCAGGCTTGAGGTAACGTCCTCGGCCTTGATAGATGCCCACGGCAGGCTTCCTGCGGAGATATTGTAGATACAGTTTCTTCCGCTGACACCTGTAATATAGCAGTAATACGAGCTTATCATGTCGGTGTCATTGCCATCGCTGTCCTTTTCATAGACTGCGTTTCCTATCTTCAGGTCATAGTCATAGCTGTCGCCCTTGAGAGTTACCTCGCAGTACGGGTCAGCTATGCCGTATTCGGATAGCTGTTCCTCTGTAGGCTCAAGCACCTCGCACGAAGCTGCCGTCAGTCCCCACATTCCGTGAGTGGTGTCGGTAGAGTTCGTGATATTCAGGTACGAGAACACAGGCTCGGTCATTACCTGACCCGAGATACCGCCCATAGTGTTGTCGGTGCTGTTCTCGAATGCCATTTCGTAGTCGAGGTCTTTTCTTACCACTCTCAGCTCGCCGTACTCGGGCCATGCGTCATCTGAGGGCTTATCAATAAGGGTCAGATTCACATAATCAGTAACCTTGCCCGTGTAGTAGCTGAGCTTCCTCTGATAGAGCATATAGACAGTGCTTTCCTCGTCTACCCTTGCGTAAACATAGCGTGCATCGGGAGCTTCATCACCGATATACAGAGTCTTTGTCTCCCCGTCGGAGTAGGTGACAAGAATGCTCACCTTCGGGTCGTCAAGACCGTACTTAGCCATATCGGAAGCGTTCTCCTCAGCAGTTTTCTTAGCTTCAAAGCCTCCGAGGTTATTCACCATAGACTGCTCAGCCGTATAATCCTGCGAGACTGACACAAGGTCTTCAATGACCCAGTTTGTCTTTCCCGAGGCAGGCTTCTCGACAGTGAACTCTCCGTTTTCGTTCTTAACTTCCACAGAGACTATGTCCGTCGCCTCACGGGAGAGGATAACAACGCTCTCATCGGGCTCCTTCTCAGCCTTTGAGGACTGCGAAGAGGAAGAGCTGTCCGCCTTATCGGCAGGGGCAGTTTTCGATAAAAACAGCGCCACACCTCCGAGGCATACTGCACACACTCCGCAGACTATAATACCTTGTACTTTAGAATTCATTACTAATTATCACCCCTTAAACAGGCATTTTTTAGGTAACAGGCGTTTTTTAGGTAACAGGCGTTTTTTTTTAGGTAATAGGGAATAGGTATGGTATCGCCTTCGGCGATGTTTTAAAATGGGGCTTTGCCCCATACCCCTAGATGATAGGTTATAAGTGATACTTTATCTGAATATCTTTTACCTAATAATTAATATTCTGAATAGTCCACATTATTATGCTCCGCGTTCAAGGCTGGAAAAGCCAAAGCAATATTACGTCGCGTATTGGTGCAGGGTTTTCCCTGCGCCCGAATGGGCATAAGTCAGCGAAGCTGACACCTTACCTATTCCCTATTCCCTAAATACCTATTACCTAAAAAACACCTATTACCTAAAAAACGCCTATTATTGCTTTTGCCTGAACAAAGACAGTATCAGCGGTTTTTACGTCTTATCCAAACAACTATGCCTATCACCAGTACGCACACAGGCACGATAAGGCAGAATGTCCATTTAAGTCTTGACTTCTGGCTCTCGGTGATGTCGAAGACCTCTCCTGTGATCGTCTTCGGCTGAATGGTAAGACCCTCAATAGTGGTCTTGCCTGTCATGCCGTTGAGAACGCTTATGATGTACTCTGCATTCTGATACCTGTCGGACTGCAGATACATATCATAAAGCAGATAAGGTGAGCCCAGTGCAAAAATGTTTGAGTAGACTGTGTCATTATCGTCTGTAAACTTAGCCTTAGAGCCCATTACCGCATAGTTCTGAGTTCCCTTTTCAAGGGTCTCCTGCTGAGCCGATATAGTAAACGCAGACGAAGTAGAGCTCAGATATGCCTTGCAGGCTACCATGCCCTGCTCATCAAAGAGCACCTTTACAGGCCTTGTATAGCTTGTGATGATCTTCGGTGAATCGGTGTGAACGTCCTGAGTGAAATCCTCGCTCACATTGTCAACGATAGTTGTCCACTGCTCGTTGTAGTATCTTGCAGCGTCCTTCTCGCAGATAACGCCCTCTCCGAGCTCAATGCCGTACTCAGCTAAGAACTCGTCAAGGTTCGGTGTCTCGTCCTGCCCGTATGCACCTACATAGATCATCTGCTTGCCGAGGTTTCCTCCGTTGTTGAGGAAGTCACTGAGCTTCTGCACGTCCTCCTCTGTATAGTCAGCCTTCGGCGAGGGCAGAACGATAACGTCTGTCTCGTCGGGGATCTGCTCGGTCGTTATGTCTATGGAGTTCACATTGTAGCCGTTTGCCGACAGGAGCTCCTGAAAATACGAAAGGGGCACAAGCTCGTTTGAGCCTGTTACAAACGTAACATAAACAGGGTTCGGGTCGGTGACTGTCATCAGCGCCGAGGTAAAGGCCTGCTCTGCATTTGAGGACTCAACAGCCTCGCCGTAATAGTAGAGGACATTCAGGTCTCCATACTGCTTTGCAAGCATTTCAACGCTGTAGCCTGTCTCGGAAAGCTGTGAAAGAAACTCGTCCTTGAAGGTAACAAGGTCAACCATGCCTACCCTCTTGGTTCTTTTGATCTTCTTTCCGTCAGCCTCGCCCTCGGTCTCGAAGTAGATATCAAAGCTCTGAGGGGTTTCCTCATAATCTCTTGCGATCTCGGGGTTTGAGTCTATATCCGCATATCTGTAGGTGATATGCTTGTTCATTTTGGCGTAGTTCTTAATAAGCTCCGACGCCTGCTTTGTGTATGAGTTGTAAGCCTCAAAGACCTCTTCGTCTGCAAATACAGTTATGAGAACGTCCTTGTCAAGGCTTTTCACATACTTCTCGGTCTTGTCGGTCACAGAGTATATCTTCTGCGAGGTAAGGTCAATATTGATAGGATACCTGTCAAAGATCATTGTAGTGACCACGTTCACAAGCACCACCAGTGCCACAAACACACAGGTAAGCACCGTAGCCATAGTGCCGTGCTTTAACTTCTTGGCTGTGCCCTTTTTCTCCTTGGGCTTCTTTTCCTTTTTATTCTCAGCGGTCTCGCTCTTTTCAGACTCCTTCTTCTCGTCATTTATAACGTCATTAAGAAGCTCCGAGCCCGACCTCGAGACCTTTTCCTTCTTCTCATTATCCTCCATTAAGGATCAACCTCCTTTTCCGGTATTCGCTTCACGTTATGACCAGCGGCGCTTTTCCAGCACCCTGACCGTCAGGAACAGGAACACTGCAACAGCGCTCACAAAGAACACAACGTTTGAAAAGTCGAACACTCCGTAGGTAAAGGAGTAGTATCTCTCTCCGAAGGATATCCTGCTGCAGGCCTTCTGAAGCCATTCAAAGGGCAGGATATTTGCAATAGTCGTCAGGAATGACACAAGCAGCAGAGCAATAAAGCTTATTACCGCAGCGACCACCTGATTTTCAGTAAACGAGGAGCAGAGTATGCCGATCGAGATATATGCTCCGCCCACAAGTGCGAGTGCGACTATATTTCCGACTACCACGTTCCAGTCGGGGCTGCCGTATGCCGAAACCACAACTGCGAACACCACAGTGATAGACACTGCCATAAGGTAGATAAGAAATGCCGCCAGGAACTTTCCGACCACTATAGCGCCGAGCCCTACAGGGGCAGTCAGCAGACACTGGTCGGTTTTTGAACGCTTCTCCTCGGAGATAGTTCTCATTGTGAGGATAGGCACAAGCACTACTATTATAATAAGGAGTGAGCCAAACAGCGAATCAAGCTTTGTGTAGCCGCTTTCTAAGCTGTAGCTCGAAAACATTATACCTGCGTATGCATAAAAGGCCGCAAGAAATATGTAGCCGATAGGTGAGGTGAAATAAGACCTCAGCTCTCTTCTGAATACAGCGCCCATCAGTCCTCAGCCTCCTCTTCTTCGTCATCGGCAATGAGATTCTCGCCCATAGTAAGCTTGATGAATATATCCTCAAGCGACAGCTCGGAGGTTTTAAGCTCCAGCATATACCAGCCGTTCTCGGCTATGCAGGTGAAGAGCTCTTTTCTTATGTCTCTCTTCTCGCTTGCCTCTATCGTATAGGTGCCGACGCCCTTTTTATCCTGCATTATGCATTCTGCGGAGATAACTCCCCTGATAGCCTTTACAGCCTTGAGCACTTTTTCCGAGTCGCCCTCTATCTTTGCTGTCAGCTTATGCTCGTTTGAGAGCTTCTGCGAGAGGTTTTCCTCGGTGTCATTAGCGACTATCCTGCCCTCATTGATAACTACGATCCTGTCGCAGACAGCCTGCACCTCGGACAGTATATGCGAGGACAGAATAACAGTATGGTTCCTGCCGAGCTTTTTGATAAGGGTCCTTATCTCGATTATCTGGTTCGGGTCAAGGCCTACCGTAGGCTCATCAAGGATAAGCACCTTAGGGTTTCCGACAAGAGCCTGCGCAAGCCCGACTCTCTGTCTGTAGCCCTTTGAAAGGTTCTTTATTATCCTGTTGTACACATTATCGATCTTCACAAGCTGACAGATATCTTTAAGGTGAGAGATCTTCGGCAGCTTGCACTTTTTCAGGTCATAGATAAAGTACAGATACTCCTTTACCGTCATATCCACATAAAGGGGCGGTATCTCGGGGAGGTAGCCTATCTGCTTTTTCGCCTTGACGGGCTCTTCGAGAATATCTATCCCGTCGATAAGAGCCTTTCCGTCAGTGCAGGAGATATAGCCTGTCAGAATGTTCATAGTGGTGGATTTGCCTGCGCCGTTAGGCCCAAGAAAGCCCAGCACCTCACCGTCCTCGGCCTTGAACGAGATATTGTTGACAGCCTTTTTGTCACCGTATCTTTTTGTAAGATTTACAACTTCTATCATTTTCTATTCCGTAAACGGAACTTCCCCCTTTCCTAGAGGTAAGATTACATACATAATATATCCTAGTACTGTCATGTGACAGCACTGTGACAGCCTTATGAAAGCTGTTCAATACCCTTCTTTACTCTCTTTATCGAGTCCTCTTTTCCGAGCAGGTGTGCAAGCTCAACCGCACCGCCGGGGGTAGAGGGCTTGCCCGAAAGTGCCACTCTCAGCGGCCAGAGGATAATGCCGTTCTTAACGCCAAGCTCTCCGATAAGGGAGAAGAGCGCCTCATGAACGCCGTCCATGCTCCAGTCCTCAAGAGCCTCGAGCACAGGCAGCACTGCCTTTAAGGATTCAAGGGAATTTTCGGGGTTGGTTTTCATTTTCTTATGGGTGTAGAGGTCATTCCCGTAAGCAGGAAGCTCATCAAAGAAGTCTACCATTTCGGGGATATCGGTAAAGACCTCTGTTCTTGCCTGCAAAAGACCTGCAACTTCATTCAGGTCTATGTCCTCACGCTTTATGCTCTGCCTGATGTAGGGGACAGCGTACTCAGCAAACTTCTCGGGAGAGAGCGCCTTTATATACTTTGCATTTATAGCTCTGAGCTTCAGAGGGTCAAAAATCGCAGGCGACTTTGAGAGCCCGTGAATATCAAACTCCTGAATAAGCTCATCAAGAGTGAAGATCTCCTGCTCAGATTTCGGCGCCCAGCCGAGCAGAGCGATATAGTTTATAACAGCCTCTTTGAGATAGCCCTTCTTCATCAGATCCTGATAGGAAGCGTCACCGTCACGCTTTGAAAGCTTATGCTGTTTATCCTTCATAATATGCTCAACGTGGATATAGGTAGGCTCCTCCCAGCCGAATGCCTTATAAAGGAGCGTATACTTCGGGGCGGAAGCGAGGTACTCATTTCCTCTTACAACGTGAGTGATACCCATAAGGTGGTCGTCAACAACGTTTGCGAAGTTATATGTCGGCATACCGTCGGTCTTGATAAGGATCTGGTCATCAAGCTCGGCGCAGTCAACCTTTATATCGCCGTAGAGCTCATCATGGAAGGTTATCTCGCCGTCGGGGATAGCCTGTCTGATAACGTAAGGCTTGCCCTCAGCGAGGTTTTTGTCGATCTCCTCCTGAGAGAGGTGACGGCAGTGCCTGTCATACATAGGAGTTTCGCCCTTAGCCTCCTGCTCGGCTCTGACCTTATCGAGTCTTTCCTTATCGCAGAAGCAATAATAGGCCTCGCCCTTTTTAACGAGCTCCTCTGCGTACTGCTTGAACATACCCATTCTTTCGGACTGAACATAGGGGCCTACGGGACCGCCTATATCAGGGCCCTCGTCCCAGTTAAGGCCTACGTCTTTAAGGGTATTATATATCACATCAACAGCGCCCTCGACATAGCGCTCCTGATCGGTATCCTCTATTCTTAGTATAAAATCTCCGTTATTTTTCTTTGCGATAAGGTATGCAAAGAGAGCTGTTCTGAGATTTCCGATATGCATATAGCCCGTTGGTGACGGTGCAAATCTTGTTCTGACTTTATTCATTGTGCTTGTCCTTTCGTATGGTTTTTATATTTGGTTTTTATATTTGTTTTTTTATGGATAGTGGTCGTCGGAAGTGCTCCACACTTCCGACTGACGAAAAGCGTTCGCTTACGCTCTCTGTTTCGTCAGGGGCGTGCAGGTTTCGGAGCTCGCCCTTTGCTCCGTTTGTATCCCTTGTTTTGTTTCACGTCCGCTTTTTTTCTGCACGCCCTTTGTCGGAGCTTCGCTCCGAACGAGACTCTGTCTCGTGCTCTGTTTAGGGCTCTGCCCTAAAAACCCGCAA